>JBOHVR010000357.1:0-4194 GCA_050735755.1 Binatia bacterium | reverse complement strand
GTTCCAGCCGTTCAACCGCTACGCTCAGTTCAAATCGGTTAAGAAACAAACGCTCTCCCTGAGGGTGAAGGGTAAGGGTCAGGTCTTGCAATACGACAATAGGGTTGACCCCCGACTCTGACCCGGCGCAGGGATGGAACGTATCGGTGGAACTTCCTGTTTGACTACGCAGTCGCGGCCAGAGGCCTTACAGACGGGACCTTGTCTGGCGTGAGGGGTTCTACGGCGGACTCCGGCACCATAACCACCGCGATGCTTTCACCAACCGCATTAAAGACTTCGAGAGCGTAACCGTCCTCGGTGTTCTCGCCGGGCAGGTGCTCGACTATTGTTGCTACGTCGCCTTTGCGGAGTCTTTGGTCGGGGATATCTATCTTTAGAGCTACTCGTTTGAACAGATCTATTTTCATCGTCCGCCCTCCTTGTCGGGTACCAGAGTGACAAATCTGGTCTCTCCGCCAGCATGAAGACAGATCCAGACGGTGATCACCTCAAGGATCGTACCATTCGGGCCCTTCAGTTGGCCTTTGATATGATACATCTCACCATACTGGGTTGTTCGGATCAAGAGCGCGTCTCCCCCCCTCGACTTCGCGCCGCAGATCCCTCTCCAGTTCACGCCAGGTTTGCAACGAATAGCCGGCGAGCGCTAAGAAACCGGACTTATCATCCTCAGTACGAGGGGCGAGAAGATATTCCTTGATTTTCCTTTCGCTGATGACTGCGTCTCGGGGAAGCTTCACCCCGTGATTCTACAGTATGCCGCGCATAGGACAAGAGTTATTTCTTAGCGTATTCCGCTCAATTCGGTCACCCATTCCGAATCATTCCGGCCACCTGTTCCGGGGATTCTGCCGTGCCAGTGGTCAGGGGTTAAGGCGATCCTCGTGCAGAAGGAGTCGCACTTGCTGGAGCTTTGCCGCTACGTTGTATTGAACCCGCTAAGGGTTAACGCGAAGACCCGAGCGCGCGAGTGGAGGTGGAGTAGTTACAGGGCAACGGCGGGATTAGAAGCGGTTCCGGATTTTTTGACTGTGGATTGGATATTGGCCAATTTGGACAACAAAGAGGACGGGCTCAGACGAAGTATAGAGAATTTGTAGCGGACGGATTGGACGATCGCCCATGGCTGAAGCTTAGTGGTCAGATTTTTTTAGGTAGTGAGGAGTTTATTAGCCGGCATGCAAGCCGGGAGAGAGACAAGATAAACGAGGTGCCCCGATTCCAACGCAGGGCGGTGAGGCCTACTTTGGAGCAGATCGTGGGAAAGAAAGCTGATGGGAGATCTGTGGATGTACGTAAAATGAAATCGGTCACTCTTGTTCCGCAGCCGATTGTGAATTAGAGAATACAGGTCCTTGAGTTGTTAAGAGCGCAGCACTGTAAGGTTGGACCTGCAACTTGAATCTCTCAGATCTGGCCGAACTCCACTACATCACTCCGATTGCCAACGTCAGTTCGATATTGAAACTAGGAATTCTATCGAACCGAGAAATTGCAAAACGGCGAATCCAAGCTTCGTCCGTCGCGTCATCAGGAGTTCAAGAAAGGAGAGCGGCAAAAATAATACCGAGGGCTAAACCCCTTCACGAGTAATGTAAACCTATATATATGCGCCCGCAATCCGATGATGTACCTGCGCCGAACTCACCATCAGGATCTTTGCGTTCTCCAGGTCAGTCCAGCGGTTCTTCATTTGCCAGGGGTCGTCATTGCAGACGGAAACGCAGCCAGCTCCCCAACCGCTTTCTGGCCGTCGCCTGCAGGGCTTGCTAAAATCGATAAGGCTACTGTCTTTGCTGAATGGTGGACAGACCCAGACCCGTTCATCCTATGGGAGAACAGGAGGATAAAGTGCGCAGAGGTTTTGATCCAGACAGGTTGGACAGGAAGTTTATCTCAGCAGCCTACGTCTCCTGTGACGCCACAGAATCTCGGCTAAAAGCGTCAACACCCACGCTTCGGATCATCGTTGACCCGCATATGTTCTTTAGGGCATAAGGGGAAGAACTATGGTTAAGGTTCTGATCGGCGATTTGTTCGAATCTAAGGTCCAGACCCTGGTGAACACGGTCAATTGCGTGGGTGTGATGGGTAAAGGTGTGGCACTGGAATTCAAGAAGCGCTTCCCCGATATGTTTGACGACTACGAAAAGCGCTGCAAACGCCACGAAGTCAAACTCGGACGCCCGTATCTTTTTAAGCGACTCTTGCCCCCTTGGATCCTAAACTTTCCTACCAAGGATCATTGGCGGTCTGTTGCGAGCCTGGAGGCGATAGTCGAAGGTCTCAAATATCTGGTCCAACACCACAAAGAGTGGGGAATCGCTTCTATGGCTGTGCCGCCGCTGGGTTGCGGTCAAGGACAGTTGGAATGGCGTGTCGTCGGCCCCACTCTTTACAGATATCTGAACAACATGGACATTCCCATCGAGCTTTATGCGCCGTACGGAACACCTCACGAGGAACTCCAGCCAGATTTCCTGGAGCGTGGTAAGACTTCGGATAAAAGTGGCCAGGCAATGCCCGAGCCGCAGTGGATCAAGCCCGCGTGGGTTGCCTTGGTGGAAATACTCCGGCGTCTGGAGGAGCAGCCTTATCATCCGCCGGTGGGGCGTACCACTTTTCAGAAGATCGCCTATGTTGCCACCGAGGAAGGCCTGCCGACGGAGCTGCAATATCAAAAAGGCAGCTACGGACCGTATTCTCAACAACTAAAGGGTTTGACCGCACGTCTAATTAACAACGGCCTAATCCGTGAACAAAAGCTTGGCCGGATGCTGGCAGTCACCGTCGGCCCGACCTTTGAGGACGCGCGGAAAGCCTACGAGCCAGACCTCAGACAATGGGAAGCAATCATAGAAAAGACAACTGATCTTTTTATGCGCCTGGACACTAAGCAGGCTGAGGTCGTTGCTACGGTTCTCTTTGCTGCCCAAGACTTGCGACAGAAAACAAAAGATAAAGCGTCAGAGCGCGACGTTCTTAACGCGGTCATGAAATGGAAGCAGCGGCGGCGGCCACCTTTCGACCAACCGGAAGTTGCCTTGACGGTGCGCAATCTTGCGGCTTTGCGCTGGCTCCGAGTCAAACCCAGCTCCGACTTGCCCCTGCCTGATGAAAGTAGCATCGACGTTTGACGAAGACTTAGGCTGGATGCGTATTCCGCTGAATTCGGCCACCCATTCCGAATCATTCCGGCCACCTGTTCCAGGGATTCTGCCGTGCCAGTGGTCAGGGGTTAAGGCTATCCTCGTCGAGAAGGAGGCTCACTTACTGGAGCTCTGCGGCTACGTTGTACTGAATCCGCTAAGGGTTAACGCAAAGACACAAGTGCGCGAGTGGAGGTGGAGCAGTTCTGGATACCTCCGTCTTGAGCGCCTATTATGATGATCGGGCGCCGGAACGCCGGGCACAAACCAAGGAGTTTTGGGAGCGGCTAGGTGAATTTGAAACCGCAACATCAGAATTGACTCGTGAAGAAATCGCCCAAACGCCGGACTCGACCCGTCGACGCATGCTCCTAAAGCTGCTGCACGATTTGACCATCTACCCCATAACCGAAGAGATGAAGGATTTGGGCCGCCATTACATCGCCAGCGGCGTATTTAGTCCGATCATGATCAATGATGCGCTGCATGTCGCTGCCGCTTCCCTCTCCCGGCAGGACGTGCTGTTATCTTGGAATTTCAAGCACATGGTGAACCGATTGAGACGCGCTAAGGTGAACCAAGTTAACATCGTTAGAGGATTGCCTGCAATTGAGATTCTCGCCCCTCCTGAGCTATAAGTGAGGAAAGCACTATGCGATATTTTGACTACAGGAAGGTGGCCAAAGAGGCTGGGATTCCACCGGACAAGATGGCAAAGCTCATTTCTACGATTCGGAAGGAATTTCCGAAAGACAACATGATGTTCGAACTCCACGTCCTACGCGCATGTCTGGCCATTAGAGACGGTCACGTGAGCGTTGAAGATGCTCTAAGGTCCGAGCCTTCGGAATAATCCGCCTTCCAAGCCACTAGATCACTGCGGCAGCCACGCTTGTCATACAGCATCTCATCAGGTGCACGGCTGTCGAGCACAGGCAACCGACTGGATTGCTGCCCGATTTTCAAAAGCCTTTCGACAGATGGCAACAGGGGCGCGGGTCGCCCATTAGCAAGCAGGTCAAGAGGCACAGACGTTCCGGTG
>JBOHVR010000356.1:0-5383 GCA_050735755.1 Binatia bacterium | reverse complement strand
GTCTTGACCAGATCATAAGGGGCTTCGACATCGGCAACGTCTTCTGCCTCGATTCTTATCTCGCCAGCGGCATTTTTTTCGGTATTCACCCCCAGACCGGCCAGTAGCTTGAGAGTGGTGTCGATATCTTTAAGGTCTGGAATACCGTGATAAAGGCACGGCTCGCCTGTCAGCAGCGAAGATATCAGGATTGGAAGGGCGGCATTCTTTGACCCGCTCACCTGGACCTCACCGGCGAGTCGGCGCCCGCCGCGGATGATGATCTTGTCCATTTTGGTCGCGTCTAGTGATTCTTCAGGAAGGAAGTTTACGTGCGCTGACGGCGCGGGCTCGACCCGTATAGTCCGCGTGAACCACGCCTTCCCGGTACACACCTGATAAGGAAATCAGTCCGCAGACTTGAGCCTCGAGGTCAGATCCGATCTCAACCAGTACAAAACCCTCCTCTGTAAGGTGAACCGGTGCCTGTTCAAAGATTCGGCGATAAAACTCCATTCCGTCGGCGCCTCCGTCCAGGGCGAGCATGGGTTCCCAGTCGCGCACATCAACCGGGAGCGTGTGCAATTCGGCGCCACGAATGTACGGAGGATTGGAAACAATTACGTCGAAGAAGTCGGTCCTGTCGCGAACCGGCTCGAATAAATCGCCCTGGAGAAAGCGGCATCTCGTTTCCACGCCGTGGCGCGCGGCATTCGACCCCGCCATTCTCACGGCTTTCGGTGAAAGCTCGGTTCCCCATATCTCGAGATCGCTTCTCTCTTGCGCCAGGCTGACGGCAATGGCGCCGCTGCCCGCACAAAGATCAAGCACTCTGACAACCGAATTCTCGCGCTTGCCTTGAGCGTGCAAAAATTTCCCGGTCAGCTCAACCAACAGCTCGGTTTCGGGCCGGGGAATGAAAACCCCCGGCGCCACGCAAAAATCCAGTGACCAGAACTCACGACTGCCCACGATGTAGGCCACAGGTTCGCTGCGCGACCGTCTCCCAACCAAGTCGCAGTAGCGGTTGGTTTCCTCCACGGTAAGAGCTCTTTCGGACCTGCTGTAGAGGTCCTCCTTCCCAGCTCCTACAACCGCCGCCAGAAGAACCTCCGCGTCCAACCGAGCGCTCTCGATTCCTGCTTGCCGCAGGATCCCGGTCGCCGACTTCAACGCGCTCTGTACGGTTTCGCGCGCGCAATCCGGCCCCAGACTTCGGCTGGGTTCTTGCAACATCATGCCTTTTTTCCGTTCTCATCCGCGCCCTGCAGCGCTTCGGCCTGATAGTGGGTGGTCAGCGCATCGAGTAACTCTTCGAGCTCCCCCTCCATAACCCGATCGAGTTTATAAAGCGTAAAGTTAATTCGGTGATCAGTCACCCGCCCCTGGGGAAAGTTGTAGGTGCGAATCCGCTCGCTGCGATCTCCACTGCCGACCATCAGTTTTCGCGTCGCGGCGATCTCGGAGCGCTGCTCGTCCTGCCGTTTCTCCAGCAGGCGGGCGCGCAGAACTTTGAGAGCTTTGGCCCGGTTCTTATGCTGAGATTTTTCGTCCTGGCAGGTCACCACCAAACCCGTGGGGACGTGTGTCATTCTGACCGCCGAATCCGTGGTGTTGACGCTCTGCCCGCCAGGGCCGGACGAACGATAAACGTCAACCCGAATGTCTTTCGGATCGATCGCTATGTCCACCTCATCCGCCTCCGCGAGAACCGCGACTGTAACTGCCGATGTATGAATCCGTCCCGACCCTTCGGTCACGGGAACTCGCTGTACCCGGTGGACTCCCCCCTCGAATTTCAGACGGCTGAAGGCGCCCCTCCCCTCGATGAGCGCGATCATTTCCTTGAAGCCGCCCAGGCCTGTAGGGTTTGAGTTCATGATTTCAACCCTCCAGCCGCGCGACTCGGCATAGCGGCTGTACATACGAAAGAGCTGCGAGGCGAAGAGCGCCGCTTCCTCCCCCCCGGTCCCCGCTCTAATTTCCAGAATGACGTTCTTAGCGTCGTTAGGATCCTTGGGAAGAATCAGATACTTCAGACGCGCTTCCAATTCTTCTTTGCGACCTCGCAGCGCGGCAATCTCTTCCTTTGCCAGCTCGCGGATCGCTTCTTCATTTTCCTCTAGGAGCTGGCGGTTCTGCTCGATCTCCTGCTCGACTTTGCGCCACTCCCGATAGCACGTGACAACTTCTTCCAGGTCTGCTCTTTCTTTGGCAATCTTGGAATACTCCCGCTGATTCCCCAGCAATTGCGGGTCGCTGAGCAGCGATTCCAGTTCCGTGTAACGTCTTTCGACTTCAGCCAACTTTTCTAACATGAGTCACCAACCCGTTCTGGGCAATAAAAAAGGGCAAAGGAAGCCGGAATCCTTTGCCCTTTTTCTGTTTTAGCTCCCCTAGCGGATCACATTCAGTCTTACCTCTTAGGATCTCAGTCCTTGAGTCCGTATTTCTTTTTGAAGCGCTCAACTCGGCCCGCCCTATCGACCAATTTTTGCTTGCCGGTGAAAAAGGGATGACATTGAGAACAGATGTCCACATGGATGTTCTGGGCCGTCGAACGCGTCTCAACAACATGGCCGCAAGCGCAAGTAATAGTCGTCGCCTTGTATTCTGGATGAATGCCTTCTTTCATATGACTGTGTGCTCCAACCAGAGTGTATAGCACGATCAGGCCAAGGCTTCAAACCTAATCCCTGAAACCGGGTTCTCCAACGCAACCGGTTATGGATTGTCGCCCGAGGCCGAAATGGCACGTTGATTGCGTCTATGAAACCACCTCCTACGGAATCGATCTTACGGTGCATATAGGGACGAAAATCTGACAAAACTACCATAATCGTACAGATGCTGGGCAACTTTGTTACAAGAGATAAGGGCATTTCACCGGCAGGTTCGGCGCCAAGAATATTAATTGTTGAGAGCTCCCAAAACCATTTAAAGGCTCTCTATGCCAATCTCGACGGCCTTTCCTATTCCCCCCAAATCCAATCGGAAAACGATGGGCAGACGGCCCTTGAAAGAGCCAAGCATGAAGCTCTTGATCTATTTATTATCGACGCTTATTTACGCGGTAAAGTCGACGGGTTTGAGTTATGCCGGGCAGTTCGATCGTCGCCCGCCGGCAAGCACATCCCCATTATCCTCGTTTTATCCGGCTATTTATCCCTGGAGCGCTTGAAAGCTATCGCCGCCGGCGCTGACCTGCTGCTCTACCGCCCCATCATCAAGGGAGAACTGATCAGGTTAACAGAGTTGCTTTTGGCTTTGAAGTACGCCCAAGCGGAGCCCACTCCCGCCCCGCGGATCACTACGCGCCGCGACTTCCAATCGGTCCTCTGAGCCAGATCCTGCGTTAACCGCCGCCGCCTACGACAGCTCCAGAGCTCAACCCCTGTCGCGTAGTCGTTTGCCGCCGGCTAAACGTCGTGCGGCCTGGACGTTAATAGTCTTCCTTCGTCCTACCCTCGATGTATTGCGCGTGCCGACTCTTGTTATTAGTATCCAAAGACTAACGGACCGCCACCTATGAAACTCACGATATTTCGCCGTCTCATTGTCGGTTATCTCCTCATTCTGATTTTTACGATCTCGGCGAATGTTTTTGCTATCTTTATCATGCGCCACTTTAATACCGTCACTCGCTCCATCCGTGAAGTCGATGATCGCGTGCTCGAATACGAAAAGAAACTTTCCGACACGCTGCTGTCGCAAATCCAATATGAGAGAAAATTTCTTATCGGCCAGGACGAAGGCCTCTATAACCGCTTTTTGCTGTTTAACAACGACTTCAGGCAATACCTCGAGGACATCGTGCCTCTCGCCAACTCTGAGCGCGCGGCGCTTTTCTTAGGTGAAGTCAAGGCCGCGCACCAGCGCTATCAGGACCTTTTCAATCAAGAAGTTCAAAAGATCAAGTCGAAGGCCAACTATGATCCCGAAACGTACAAAGAACAAAAAGGCCGCGCCGTCGAGATCGCTTTGCGCAACCTGAAAGAGCTGAGGACCCTGAGCGAGCAGACGGTCAATGACAAGATCAAGACGATGGCAGAAGTTGGCGCCAGCGCGCGGCAAATTACCCTGGGCGTCACTCTCGTCGCGATGATCTCAGGTATCGCCATTGCCCTCTGGATTACGAAAAGCATTACCCAACCGATATGGGTCTTGAAGAGAAAGACCGCCGAAATCGCGCAGGGTCATCTTGGGACGGAATTGGATCTCTCCTCGCCGCCGGAAATTGCGGAACTCGCAGCCGCCTTCAATTCTATGAGCCAGCAGCTCAAAGACGTGGAGAAAATGAAATCCGATTTTTTCTCGGCTCTGTCTCACGAACTCCGCACTCCCTTAACTTCCATCAAGGAAGGAACCCAATTGCTCTTGGACGGCGTTGGCGGCTCGCTCTCGGAAAAACAGCAAAAGCTATTGTCCATCCTGTCAGAAGAAAGCCAACGTTTGATCCGCTTGGTCAATTCCTTGCTCGACCTGTCGAAGATGGAGGCGGGCATGATGATCTACCGCTTCGAGGAAGCTAGCCTCGCGGCTTTGATTGCCAAGGCCGAAACAGAAATGCTACCCCTAATGGAGTCTAAGAAGGTCAAACTTGATGCCGACCTCAGTCAGGAACTGGCCACGGTGAAAATCGATCAAGAAAGAATTCTGCAGGTCTTGCGCAATCTGTTGGGAAACGCCATAAAATTTACGCCTGCGGGCGGCTCCGTGAAAGTCGTCGCACGTGGTGTTGACGGCAAGGTCGAGGTCGCCATTCAAGATACCGGTCCGGGGATAGCGCCGGAAAATCTGGGGAGAATCTTCGAAAAGTACCATCAAATCACGGCGGACAATCATCCTCCCCAAGGAACCGGGCTCGGGCTTGCGCTCGCTAAGCACATCATCACCGCTCACGGCGGAAACATATGGGCAGAAAGCCGACCAGGGAACGGAAGCACGTTTATCTTTGTCTTGCCAGTCTGATTTTTTCGGCCTGCGTGACGAACCAACAACCCCGCGAGGCGCCACCCCAAGCACGTGCGGACGCTCTTGTGGGAGAGCAAGCTCTTGCGCTAGGAGATTTTGCGGAGGTTATCAGCGAATCGCAAAGAGCTCTCGCGTCCGAGGAATCGCGAGTCCCAAGCGACGCCGCGCTGTTTACGTTGGGGATGGTCTATGCCCATCCGCAAAACCCGGCAAAGAACTCTACCGAAGCCATGAGATTTTTCACGCAGCTGGTCAACGAGCACCCGCACAGCCCGTGGAGCACTCAGGCCCGGGTTTGGCTAGCGCTGCTTAAAGAGCAGGAGAACCTCGCGGAGTCCAATACAAAACTCCAGGAAGAAAATACCGCTCTCGATCGTTTCAACAAGAAACTTAAGGATGAGCAAGAAAGCCTCATCCAGGCGCAAAAGAA
>JBOHVR010000355.1:0-3630 GCA_050735755.1 Binatia bacterium | reverse complement strand
ATCGTCAGTAAGGATCTTTTTTCCGCGAACGAGTTAATAGGAAAACGCCTGGCAATTCCGGGAGACCATACCACGGCGTTCTTGGTCCTGCGTTTGTACCTGGGAGACAAAGCCAAAGCGGTCGAGTTTATGCCGGTGCACTTTGAAGACATCCCCCAGGCAATTTTAGACGGAGAAGTAGACGCGGGACTGCTGATTCACGAGGGCCAGCTCACGCACCCGGAGTTGGGGCTGCATGAGCTTGTCGATTTGGGCAAATGGTGGGACAAGGAGACCGGCTTGCCGCTTCCGTTAGGTCTCGATGTCGTGCGGCGGGACCTTGGGGAGTCTTTATGCGCGGCGATTAACCAAGCGCTTCGCCGCAGCATTGAAGCCGCCTATGCGGATGAAGAAAACGCGCTCGATTACGCGCTTTCTTTCGGCCGCGGCGTGGAGCGCGAGATCTGCCGCACCTTCGTCAAAATGTACGTGAATCAAGATACGCTGGATATGGGTGAAAGCGGCAAGCGCTCACTCGAAGTTCTCTTCAGTCGAGCCGCTAACGTGGGACTGCTCAGTGAATTGCCCCAATTAGACATTCTCCCGGGTTGAGTTCTTACCCGCCCGAAGAATTGCCAGGGCTTCCCTGACCTCACGGCCCTTGGCCTCAATGATATCCAGCAGCTCTTCCGGCGTGCGCGCGTCGTTGTTGTTTTTTGCATTTGGATTAACGGCTTTAAGATCGTAGTTCTTCACTTCGATCTCTTTACGGCTCACAGTCCAACTGCGCTCGCTGTCTTCGGGATTCGGCAGCAGGCGGAAGAACTCCTCGAAGTGAGAGGCAGTTAGCGGAGTCTTCTTTCCTACTTTGATCGCGGCGAGATCGTAATACCAGATCTTTTTGGTTGGTCCGCCCTTCGTGAAAAAGAGCAGGTTCGCTTTCACGCCAGCGCCCGCGTTTACAAAGGTTCCTGGCGGTAAACTCACAATGCACCATAGCTCGCAGTCATCCAGAAGCTTGCGCTTCGTTTGCACAAACGCGGTTTCATTAGTGCGAAACAGCACTCCTTCGTCAAGGACAATGCCGCAGCGCCCGCCGGGCTTAAGGCTGTCGATCACGTGTTGTAAAAAGAGCACTTGCGTCGCGCCGGTCTTGTAAGCAAAGCGCGTCTGCGCATCTTTGCCCTCTTTGCCGCCGAACGGCGGATTCATCAGGACGACGTCGTACAATGCCGGGGCGCCCTGAAAAAGACCGCCGTAGGTTTCTGCCCCGGTCAAAGTATTGCCGTGCCAGATGTGCGGTTCGTCAACGTTGTGCAGCACCAGGTTCGCGAGCCCGATGGGGTAAATGGCGTTGTCCTTTTCGCGTCCGTAGAAGGTTTGGTGCTTCAGGGCCTCCAGTTGATCGGGCGACGTGATATTGCGGTTATTCGGTCCCGCCATATGTTCGAAAGATTGAGCAAGAAAGCCTCCCGTTCCGAAACCAGGATCGTAAACCGTCTCCCCGATTTTCGGATCGATGACCTTCACCATGACGCGGATGATTTCGCGCGGGGTAAAGAACTGCCCGCCGTCATTTCCTTTTTCACCCATCTTGAGCAGTAAGCCTTCATAAACTTGAGAAAGGGGAAACACATGCGTCGGGTCCACGTTTTCCGAGCTGATCTCGTGGACCTTGTCTAAGACATCAAGCAAGTTGCGTTCGGTATCGATCCGAGTGTGTTCAATACCCGAAAAGATCTCGCTGATAACTTTCTGGCGCGACGTAGCGTTGGGCTGCTCGCGCAGCTTTTTCAGATGGGGAATTAAGTCTCCATTGACGAAGGCGAAGAAGGCGCCCAGCGAACCGTTCTGGAGTTGAACCCGTTTAGGTCCGCCTGGAGCAGCCCAATCCTGCCAGCGGTAGGGCGCCGTAAGCGACGGGCTGAAATCGGCGCCAACAGCTTCAGCGTCCTCCGCCTCACGCGTTTCGCGCTCATCCAGAATGCGGAGAAAGAGAATCCAGGTCAGCTCCGGCACGTACTGCAGCGCTCCGGCGCAATTCGACCGGCACATGATGTCGCAGATCGATTTGATGGCGCTGTTAACGGACTGCGGTGTCCCGAGCCGTTTGCCGTTATTTTTGTTGACGGCCTTTGCCATAGCTCATGCCAGGATGTATTTGCCTGACTTCTTTGTTCCGATTCTCTGCACCAATCCCGCCTCAATTAGCGGGTTCAAAACGTCCATTGCGCCTTGCTTGGAAACGCCGAGTGCTTTCCAAATCTCGTGTGGAGAGAGGCTTTTGCGGTCCCTGAGCAAGTTGAGCAGTTGTTCCTGTTTCGGCCGCAGGACGATTTTTTTGCCTTGGCTCTCTATACTGAAACGCTGAATCCGTGACCAGACCTTTTCAAGTGTTGAGAGAAGCCCCTCCGCTGTATACTCCAACCATCCTGTCAGATCGCCTCCCGCTTTTCTCACCGCATCGAGCGCTTCATAGTACCGGAGACGCCCCTCCCAGTAAAACTCATCAATTGAAAAGATATGATGGATATCAAACTCACGGCGGTAGAGTTCCCAAAGGGCTAGCGTCCGCCCTGTCCTGCCATTGCCATCGGCAAAGGGATGGATGTCTTCAAAGCGATGGTGGATCACCGCTGATGATATCACCGGAGACCACTTTGAGGCATCCTTATTCCACCAATCTAGGAGTTCGGACATAAGGCCCGAAACCATTTCCGGTGCTGGTGGAAGATAACGTCCAACCCTGACGAGGATATCGCGATATCGCTCAGCGATTCCTTGATCCATAACTGCAGAGCTGATGATGGTGTGCAGTTCGAGTACGTCGTCGTGCGTCATCTGTTTCTTGTGCGGGCGTTTTTCGATAAAGCGTAGCCCAGCCAGATAGTTCAACACCTCCCGCCGCGAGCGTTCTGTGATGGCGGTCAAAGTACGTCCTTCATCCAGCGCCCGCACTTGTTCCAAGGTCAGAGGGTTTCCTTCGATAGCTGTCGAGCTGTGAGTATTACGGACACGAGTGTCCCGCTGAAGCGCAGGTATCCACGCGACCTGCACGGTTGCTGAAAGGATTTTCTCCCGCAGAGCGGCAATTTGCTCGATAAAAGTCAGCAGGTCAGCCGTCACTGTGAAGCTGGGCTGGTAAGCCATGCCGCAGCGTAGAGATTGGTCAAGTATAAGTCAAGTTCGAAAAGGTTCTTATAGAGTATCGACCGAAATCGTGCAGGCACGGCAATGAGTAGGGTGCTGCCAGAATGCTTGACACACTTGACACAATTGTGACCGTCTGGGTATTCTTAAGACGAGCGGTAAGTCCTACCTAGGTTTCCACGGTGTTCCCCTCCATCAGAGGGCCAGAACCGTGGAGGCACGAACCTAGGGGGCACGCTCTTTTTGTTTATTCCAGGTAGAGCCTGTCGAACCTAACCTTTTCTTCAAAGACATCAAACCACCTGGTATCCCTGCGTTCATACTTACGGAAGATTCCCCACGCAAACAGGTCAGCTGCCTGTAAAGCCGGTTCCTGCTGTAGGATTTCAGATTTTACTAATCAGACAGGAGATGTTTTTTTCATGATGTCTTGACCGCAAGTGAGAGAATTTCAGATTATGAGAAGCCTCCGTAAGGGGGCTTTTTCATTTTTAGAGGGGG
>JBOHVR010000354.1:0-3608 GCA_050735755.1 Binatia bacterium | reverse complement strand
ATCGAGATCTTGCAACGTCAAAGTCGAGGGCGATTTCTTTAACTCGATCTGTGCAAATCGCAAGAGCAAACGGAAGGTGTCACGGTAAGAAGCGATGGTGTGGGGACTGGCTTGTCGTTGACGGTTAAGGCGGTCGGAGAAAAACGATTGAAGCCAGGCGGATAAGGGGGTGATGGTCTTCATGAGAAAGCCTCCCATCTTTTTTCGAGTCGATTTTTTGTCAGCGCCAACAGTTCCGGGATGGCAGACAAGTACCAGTAGGTATCGGTCACATGGGCGTGCCCCAAGTAGGTGGAGAGCACGGGCAAACGTTGTTCAACATCAACGCCGGTTCGGTACCAATAAAGAAGGGTGGTCACGGCAAATCGGTGCCGAAGATCATGCAGGCGTGGGCCGAAGCGATCCGAGGTCTTTCTCAGGCCGATCTGGCGCGAGAGTTTGACGAACGTGTGGCGCACCATCCAGTCTGTGAGAGGGGCACCTCGGTTGGAAAGGAAGAAGCGGGAGGTTGGAGGCTGGGGATAAAGGTTATCCCGCCGACGGACATACGACTTAAGCCTGTTGACGGTGGAGGGATGAAGAGGGAGCAAACGAGACTTACTGAACTTGGTGAGCCGAACGGTGAGTAAGCCCTGCGCGAGATCGACATCGTGGCGATCCAGGCCAGTGGTTTCGCTGATGCGCAACCCTGTTACGGCCATCAAACCAAACAGACAGTGATAGCTCCACGGCCGCAGGCCTGTTGAGGGCGAAAGATTTCTTGCGGCCTTCAGCAGGTGTTCGATTTCCTCATTGGCATAAATGTAGGGTGTCGAGCGCTTGTAGCGATGGGGCAAGAGAGCCCAGGGCGGGATTTCAGTGCGCGGATCGGTGGCGCTCCAATACCGAGCAAAGCTGCGCACGAAACTGAGTCGGGCGGCCCACTGGGCGGGTTGGACGTTTTGAGGTTTGGTGGCCCAGCGCAGAGCCAATTCAGTAGTGATGAGGGAGGTGCCTTGTTGTTCCATAAAGGAGACGAAATGGTGGAGGTTTGTTCCCATATCGCGGAGCTTAAACCCCAGCGATCGGCGCATCGTTAAATATTGTTTGACGGCTTTTCGAAGGGAATTCATCGGGCACCTCCAGGCCAGGGCTGAGCTAAGGTTTGCAAGGTGGTGAGATCGACCTTGGCATAGAGGGTGGTGGTGTTGACGCTTTGGTGCCGTAAGAGCTGAGCGATCTCAGCGAGGGAAGCGCCTTGGCGAAGCATCTCAGTGGCAAGCGTATGACGGAACAGATGGGCAGCAGTGTGAGGTGAATCAATACCCGCTTTTTTCAGGGCTCGTGCGACGAGGGTGGAGAGGGCGATGGAATTGGCCAAACCGCGACGAGGAGCTTTCAGGCGAATGAAAAGACGGCGGGTAGAACAGGCGGGCCGGTCTTTCTGGAGATAGGCGGCCAGGGCCTTGCCGACATCCGGGGGCAGTGGAAGTTGGGCTGGCCGGCCTCCTTTTCCCCGAAGGGTGATTTCCCCCGTCTCCCAGTGGAGGTCATCGAGGGTCAAGGCGACGATTTCACACGCCCGAAGGCCGAGCCGGGCGAGCAAGAGGAGAATCGCATAGTTGCGGCGTCCTTGGGCTGTTTGGCGGTCACATTGGTTTAAGAGCTGTTGAACCTGATGAGGTTGAAGGAACTTGGGCAACGATGAAAACTGCCAATTAGCGATGCCGGGCACGCAGGCAGCCAAGTCGGTCGTGATGTCGCCTCGGTGGCGCAAATAACGAAAGAAGGAGCGCAGGGCAGAGACCATGAGGCCAGCGCGTTTGGGAGTCAGCTTGTGAGCGTGATTGCGCACGAATCGGATCACATCTTGGGCACGCAGATGAGCGAACTGGATGGGTTGGGTGGCGAACTGTTCTGACAGAAAGCGCTGAATGAAGGGCCGGTAATTGACTCGGGTGGCCATCGAGAGTCCGCGTTCCTGGGACAGGTAACGGTCGAAGTCGTTTTCCACACACTGGCGCGGGCTGTGGATGGATGGTGACACTTTGTTCTGCAGAAGTCCCTTGGTGTGCAATAGATGCAGAAGTCTCTTCAGTATGGAAGCGTCGTCACGCCGTGGGCGCAACCGGTGGTGACGGGATCGGAGATACCGATAGAGGAGAGCCTTGGTGATGTCAGCAACTCCAAACCGTTGTCGGTCGAGCCAATGGCTCAGATCAGCGAGGAAACGAAGTTGGAGGTGAGCGGATTCATCGGCGTAGCCTTGCTGATAAAGAAGGTCCGCATAGGCCGGCACGATGCCGCCCAAGGGTCCTTCGTACATCGAGGGCGGAAGGGAATGGTTTGTAAAGAACTGGGTCATGATGTCTTCTCCTTTGGTTTGATGTTTTAGGAGAAGACACAAAGGACTATGCCGAGTCTACAAGGTCAGAAATCTTGCCACTAGAGGGAAAAAGAAAAACACTCGGCATAGTCCGGGACTCGGCATAGTGGCGGTTATGCCGAGCTCGGCATAATCGTCATTCTTTTGCTACTCACTCGCTTGAGGATGGGTATGACATCCGCACGGTTCAGGAACTTCTCGGCCACCGCGATGTGAGCACCACTATGATCTACACCCACGTGCTGAACCGAGGCGGTAGAGGCGTGAACAGTCCGGCGGATCGTCTATGACGTTGAGAGCCGGTCGGGAAAAGCCGCCGCTCGTTAAAGGGATAACCCGCCGTCGTGGTCGGCTTTTGGCAGAGATCTTAAAGTTGACAAGCCAAGATAACTGGTGGATATTGCGGCCACCTTGGATTTTGTTCATGGAGCCGCCGCCGTGCTAAGCCGACCGGCATTTGTCGTCGCCTGCGGCAGCTCACTTAATAGTTAGGCACACACAGCGTTATTGCGTGGTTTAAGTGTAAGAAAGACCGGACTGCTGAAAACCACGCTTTCTAGCAGAGAAACATGAAACCAGAGCAAGCAGGCAAGGTCTCAATTGTCCTTGTCGGGGCAGCCTTGCTACTCATTACGGAGCAGGAACGCGGCCTTTTACAAACGCTCTCGGTATCACCAGCCGTGCAATCTAGTTTCGAAGTCGGACAAGTATTTCGTGACCGCATGAAAAACGGAACCGGCGGTCCTGAGATGGTCGTCATCCCCGCGGGCAGATTCCGTATGGGTGACATACAGGGGAACGGTGCTAAAGATGAGCAACCGGTGCACGAAGTACATATCCCCAGTCGCATTGCGGTCAGCCGCTACGAAGTCACATTTGATCAATACGACGATTTTGCCAAGGCGACAGGGCGCGATTTACCAGATGACGAAGGATCGGGTCGAGGCCGCAGACCGGTCGTACGAATTTCTTGGGACGATGCGGTTGCGTATGCCAAGTGGTTATCCCAACAAACCGGCAAAAACTACCGGCTGCCCAGCGAGGCCGAATGGGAATATGCGGCGCGCGCGGGAACCCAAACGACCTACTGGTGGGGCAACGAGATTAAGCAAGGCTTAGCTAACTGTATCGGCTGCGGCAGCCGGTGGGACAACCAACGGAGCGCGCCGGTAGGTTCTTTTAAATCAAATCCTTTTAGTCTTTACGATACGGCAGGAAATGTATCGGAGTGGGTACAGGATTG
>JBOHVR010000353.1:0-6400 GCA_050735755.1 Binatia bacterium | reverse complement strand
AATAAATCATTACTCGGGTGTGATCGCGGCCGGGTCCGTTTTCAAGCCCAACCAGACGAGAAAAAATATCACGAGCGAACTGAGCGCCATCGCCTGAAATCCCGGCTCGTATCCCATCTTTTCGATCATCGCCCCGCACAATAGGGGCCCGAGCATCTGTCCAACCGATGTGGACGCTCGTGATACACCCAGAGCCAGCTCCTTACTGCCACTGTTAGCGGATTGTAGCGCAAACGTCGTAGCGCCTACGTTGGTAAAGCCGAAGCCCAGCGTCATGACCGCCAGCGGAACTAAAAGCGTTAGGAATCTGGAACCATAGGGTTGCAGAGCGAACATCGGCACTCCCAGGACGATGCCGAGTAAAATGACCCGACGGGAATTCATGCGATCGCAGAGCCAGCCGCCGGTAAAGCGCCCAAGCGTGTCTGTCAAGCGCGAAATGGAGACGATTGTTCCTACCGCCTCGAGGCTCATTCCGCGATAATTTGTCGCTAAAAACGGAAAGGCAACCCGTGTCACGCCGGCCAAAAATAGAAAACATTGACAGATCGCAAGGCACGAGGCGAGAAACGGCGCCTTCTTCAGAAGAACGGCTCCTTCGCGCCATAGAGTCGCTGAGCTCTGACGGACCGTTCTGCGGTACCGATAGGCCCCCGCGATGAGAATGAACATCAAAGCGATGGATTGAGGCAGAGCGTAAAGGAAAAAAAGCCCGTCCGGTCCAAACCATTTTCCGACGAATCCGCCCAAGAGCGGTCCGAGCGTAAACCCGATTCCCAAAGCCGAAGCCATCTGCCCTTGAACTCGTCCCTGTCGCTCGGGCGCCGCCTGGTCGAAACCAACTTTTCTGAGAGCGAGGGCAAACATGGCCTCCGTTACTCCAAAGAGAATCCAGGCCGCCACGAACACGGGCATCGTATCGACAAACACGTAGCCTGTAACGCTCGTCGCGACTCCAATTCCCGTGGCGGCGATCAGCAACGCCCCCGGACTCAAGTAAGTCGCCATGATACCGGACAAAAGATCAGAACAGACCCGGCCGATGCCGTTGGCGACCAGGGGTATGCCGGCCAAAGCGATGGAATAACCGTGCGACTTCATGAAAAATGGACCCAGCATCGCGGCTCCCGATGCTCCCGACGTCTGGCAGATCGCGGCCAATATGTAGCAGACAATGGGCGAGCGCTTCATGACGGCGGATTATACCAGCGCTCATGAAGACGTGATATGGATTGCGCCGATAAAATGCTGTAGGGCAAGGATCGCGAGGTGATTGGTTACTTTTTAAATCGGATCAACCCGCTTTTCTCTTTGAGACTAGGGCGCTTATCTCGGGGGTTTGCATTCCCTCGTTGAGCGCGGTGGCCATTCCTTTTTGCAAAATTTCCTGTGCCAGCCGCCGCGCACCGGTGATCGCAGCTTTGAGAAAACCCGATCCGTAACTTACCCTAGCGACACCTAAATCCTGGAGTTCGGCTACGTTCGGTGATTGCGGCCCTGCCAGAATGCTGATGGGAGCCATCACTTCTTTTGCGACTTTGCCAATGGCATCGCGCGCATGCAGATTCAGATAGAAGATGCAGTCGCCGCCCGCCGCCGCGTAGGCATTACCCCGGCGGATCGCTTCCGCGAGCGCTCTCTTCGGGTCGTCGGTGATGACGTGGAATGCGTCGACTCGGGCATTGAGGAAAAACTCGCTCCCCAACGCGTGCCTGGTTTCCATGACCGCGGCAATTTTGCGTAAATGATCGGAGAGCGGCACCAACGCGCGTCCGCTGCCGGGTTCCCCGCCGGCGCCGTCTTCCAGATTCATTCCGGCAACGCCCCTCGCCACGAGCGCGCGCACCGTCTCTTGGATTTTGTTCGCGTCACCATAACCCCTCTCGCCATCGGCATTGAACGGAACCGACACGGCTGCCGCCAACTTGCCGGAAACGTCAAGAAAAAGATCCCGGCTCATCACTTCGCCGTCGGGATAACCCAATGCCGCTGCAATGCCGCCGCTCGTGCCCTGAATGGCCTTGAAGCCCATTTGTTCGAAAAGCAGCGCGCTTAGGACATCATAGGCGCCCGGCATTACGAGAATCTCCGGCGCGCGCACGAGTTCTCGCAGTCGCCGGCTCTTCTCATTTGCCGTAGTAAGCACTTCGGACGGGATTGACTCCATGACCACCTCCATCGGCCTTACCGCGTTGATTGATACTCACATCGTAAGTCCGAATCGGTAAAGGAAGCAACAGCGCTGGAAGTTTCAACCCCTGCTTCCCCCGCCAGGCAAACGACCCGGACCTTTGCGTGGAGAAAGTCACGTTGACACGGTTCGCATGCCGTAAGACAATCAGATTCAGATGGTGTGGGTACGGATCATCTGTTTTGCAGCGGCCTTGGCATGGACAGGTCTCATGTTCCTCGCATACAGCGATTTAGGCCTTGCTTTTCGAGCTAGCCTGATTGGCTGGCTCATTTGCGGGGTCGGTTGGGTTGCTAGGCTGACTCTTGCGCACCTGGTTAAGACCGCTCAGCTTTCCAAGAAACTAAAGATGCTCCATCCGCGTTACCTGGTGCTTGGGGGAGCGGTCGTGGGCGTTTTCGCTCTCTCCGTTCTGACTGGCCAATGGCTGGGAAAAAGTGGGAACTTCTCAACCGCTGTTAGGTCTGTAGCGGAGCCCCCATCAAGAAAACCAAAGTTGCCAGCGAAGGATCAAGCAAAGGCTAACGGAACAGCGACTCAAAAAACAGAAGGTCTCTGGTCTGTTCAGGTCGGCGCCTTCAGGAGCGAGCAGGACGCCATCAGGCTTTCGACGGCCCTAAAAGACAAAGGATGGGAGGCCTATGTCACTAGCGCCGATGTCAAGGGCGTGACGTTTTACCGCGCTAACGTAGGGCGCTTTAGAACACGGGAGGCGGCGCAAAGACTGCTCCTCAAATTGAAGGACAAAGAGGCCTACACGACAGCCTTTGTAGTAAGCATGTAAAGTTTTTCTTGCCAATCAGGCTAGGGGCGCCACTTCAAGCACCGCGGGATGTTCGCCAAATATACTGCGAAAGACTTAGGAGAGTAAATGGCTGCAGATAGTTTAAAGAGAATCGGCTTTTTGACTCTGCTGGCTGTGCTGATACTTATTTTGGCATTGGTCAACGTGCTATTGACTCTGGGCAACCAGTCTGTCCGCGTGCAGCTCGCCGAACGCCAGCAGTCCATGAATCAAAGCATCCAAATGGAGGGCCTCGATCGAGAAATCGTGGGGGCCTTAGCGAGCGTCGCCGTGAAAAACAATGACGCAGAGCTCAAGGGCCTGCTCGCCTCTCAGGACATCAACGTCTCGGGTGATTCCAAGGCGGCGGGCGGCGCAAAATAGCTCCTATGGAAAACGAGTTCGAAACGAAAGGGACACATCAAGAGAACGGCGTGTCGAGACCGGAGCCCGCCGAAAGGCCGCTCTTGCGCCCTGCCGTGATTATAACCATGGTCTCCCTGCTCATCTGGTGTGGTTTTCAAACCGTCGCGCTTGTGCTCGAGCGGAATAATCTGATCGCGATCAACAGTAACTTCGAAGCGGGGATGCGGCAGGCGGAAAAGATGCGCGCGCAGTTGGAGACGCTCATAACCAAAAGCGCCGAGCTCGCGAGCAAAGGCAATGCAAGCGCTAAGGCCGCCATCGAAGAACTCGAAAAAAGAGGCATTCCGCTCCCATCCGCCACCCCGCCCGCGAAGTAGGTATAAGGTCTTCGGCGCCTTGGAGTTTCCGCAGGCCCAGGGTTCGTTCCGGGAAATGGATTTCGCCGATGAAACGCTGTAAGGCATGGCTGTGACTGGTATGCGGCCGGAATGGAGGGGTGAAATATGAGTGGGATTCCGCAAATCCAAATTCGCGAAGCCAAGCAAAAACTTGATCAGCAAGAGTGCTTGTTCGTCGATATACGTGATCCAGCTTCGTACCGAGCAGCGCACATCCCGGGAGCGGTTCATTTGCATGACGGGAACGTGCAAGAATTCATCGAAAGCGCGGATAAGGATCGCGCGGTGATTGTTTACTGTTATCACGGTAACAGCAGTTTAGGAGCGGTCGCTTACTTTGTGGAAAACGGCTTTAAAAATGTCGCGAGCATGAGCGGCGGGTTCGAAGCGTGGCGGGAAGTGTATGAGCATGACACGGAATAGAATCGTATCGAGTTTCGGGTCTCGGGTCCAAGCTTCAAATCGGGACGCAAAACTCAAGACTCCAAGCGAGAACAGAAGGAGGACCTTATGGCCACAGCCGTGGGCAGTGGAGAATTTCGCTACGAAGTGATTGAAGGCTGGGGCAGACTACCTGGCGGCTGGACCTTTCGCGAAGTCGCTGCGGTGGCAGTGGATAAGAGAGATCAAGTGTATTGTTTTACCCGCGGCGAGCATCCGATCATCGTCTTCGACCGCGAGGGAAATTTTCTCCGTTCATGGGGCGAGGGCGTATTTAAGCGGGCTCACGGCGCCACAATGGGCCCCGACGACGCGATTTTTTTGACCGACGACGGCGACCACACGGTGCGTAAGTGCGCGCTCGACGGCAAAATTCTTTTTACCCTAGGCGTTCCGGGTAAAGCCGCACCTTATCAATGCGGCGAGCCGTTCAATCGCTGCACTCACGTTGCGTTCTCGCCGAAAGGAGAGATCTACGTGTCGGACGGTTACGGCAACTCGCGCGTGCATAAATACTCGCCGGAGGGAAAACTCCTTTTCTCCTGGGGAGAGCCGGGATGCGATCCCGGCCAGTTCAATGTCGTGCACAACATCTGTACCGACAAAGACGGCTGGGTCTACGTAGCCGATAGAGAGAATCATCGCGTCCAGGTTTTTGACGGCAACGGCAAGTACGAGACGCAGTGGAACAATATGCATCGCCCGTGCGCGCTCTACATGGACACGACGCGGGGAGATCCTGTCTGTTACGTGGGCGAGCTGGGTCCGGGCCTAAGCGTGAATAAGGAGTGCCACAACTTGGGAAACCGGGTCGATATCTACAACAAACACGGGACACGCCTGGCGCGTCTCGGCGATATCCGGGCCGGCGAAGCGCCGGGACAATTCATCGCGCCGCACGGAATCGCGCTCGATTCGCGCGGCGACATTTATGTCGCGGAGGTATCGTGGACGATCATGGGGCAGTATTTGAAGCCGCAGCGCGAGCTTCGCAGCCTGCAAAAGCTGAGGAAGCTTGGTTAGCGGGGACAACCCGGGTCGCGAATATGCTGCGGTTGGAATTCATTCTTCGCTCAAGCGGCAGACCTAGAAAAGTGCCTCCTGAGCGAATTCCTTTCTCAAAAAGCACAATATAAAAGCCTGGCACAAAGCTCCCAGGCCGGCCTCACTGGAACGACTTGAGGTGCTCTTGCATCTCCTGGGCGGTGATCTCTTGTCCGTACAAAAGCGCGCCTTGGGCAAAGTCCTTCGCGCGTTCGAGCGGGCCGATAATCACCGGGTCAAAGCCCGCATCGCGCGCTAACTAAGGTCGACGCCACTGCCAGCGCATCTTTGTCATCACCTGCCATGGGGATGGCAATGCGGCCTTCGGGGCGATTGGAGATGCTCGCAAGCCTGCGATAGCTCAGCGTGTTGAACGCGCGGACAATGCGTGCCCCCGCCAAATACTTCGCCGATGTGATGCCAATTCCCTTCTCGCGCGCTTCCTTGTGATCTCGCCATCGCGCGCCAATACCGCGTTTCCGGCATCGATCACAATCTTGCCCGTAAACTCGCGCGTGTAACCCTTGCCGATCTGCGGATAAGCAGCATAGGGCACCGCGACCAGATCGAGCATTAAGTCACCGTTCTGTTAAATGATTTCAGCCAGCATCTAGTGTAGTGCGTCATAAATCTCTTGACTTTGATTGTCATTCTGAGTGAAGCGAAGAATCTCGCCTTTTCAAATACATGAGACCCTTCACTTCGTTCAGGGTGACACGCAAAAACCCCCTTTTTCAGCGTCTTGCTATGTAAAGAAGCGTTGGACGCACCACACTAGCAGGAGAGAGTCCCCAGAACGTTTCGCGCTGAAATATTTGTTAAAAAGACTCTGGAATCGAGATCAATTGAACAATTTTAAACCCCTTGAGCGATTTGAACGGCTGGAACCCTTGAGCGCCCCGCTCGCTGTGAATGGTTTGAACCGTGTTCTTCGTTGGCGGACCGCGGTTGGAAGCGCAATTCGATCGACGAGAAGAATAAGTCGATTACTCAGGCACGACTCCAAATCGACCAGCCAGGCACCCCCCAAATCTTTACACCAAATCGTTGCCTGACCCCGAAGGTGAGTCGTACTCCAAACAACAATAGGTCCCTTTGTGCTGACCAGATTGCAAATTTTAAGGCAAGGATGAATTTTATTTGCCAGAGGCACCTGTCCTGTTATCTGTTACAAGG
>JBOHVR010000352.1:0-2859 GCA_050735755.1 Binatia bacterium | reverse complement strand
GCGTAAGGGCGCGCGCAACATACTGATTGTGGAGCAAGAAAGGGTCGCGGGATATCACGCCTCGGGGCGAAACGCTTCTTTGATCCGGCAGGTCATTGCGGAGCCAAGCACCATGGCGCTGGCGCGTGCCGGAGCGGTGTTCTTGCGCCATCTTCCGCAAGACTGGCCGGTTCCGGTCAGCTACGAAAAAAACGGCTCCATGCTGTTGGGCTACGGCGCGACGTGGGAGGCGCTGCAACGGGACGCCGCTCAGGCGCGCGAGGCAGGCGTTGAACTCGAGGTCCTGTCGCAGGAGAGGGCCAAGCGGCATGTCGCCATGCTGGACGGAGCTCGATTCGACGGCGCCGTCTGGTGTCCGACGGATGGGGTGGTTGATATCCATGCTTTGCTTTCCGGTTATCTAAAAAAGGCCGGCGCGATGGGCGCGCAGATCCGCTATGGCTGTCGCTTGAATGCCATCGAGACGGCAGCAGGACGCATCGCCAAGGTCCAGCTCGATAACGATTGGGTCACAACCGATTTTCTTATCAATGCGGCCGGAGCGTGGGCGAGCGCCGTGGGAAAGATCGCCGGCGCCGCGCCGATTGCGCTGCGACCGCTAAGGCGCCATCTGTTTGTGACCGGCCCGCTTTCCTGGGTCGACAAGCGCTGGCCTTTCGTGTGGGATGTGTCGCATGGGTTCTATTTCAGGCCCGATTCGGGCGGTCTCCTGCTGTGCCCGTGCGACGAAGATGAGATGGCGCCCTGCGACGCTCCGACGACTGAATCGGCGGTGGAGTTGCTTGCGCAGAAGGCGCGTAGCTATTTTCCCCGGCTGGCCGCCTTGCCGATCATGAAAGGCTGGGCCGGATTAAGAACGTTTGCGCCCGACGGTCGTTTCGTCGTCGGATGGGATTCACAAGTGAGAGGATTCTTTTGGGTAGCCGGTCTTGGCGGCCACGGTGTTACCACCAGCGCTGCTGTGGGAGCGCTGGCCGCGGAGGCGATTCTCAACCGCGGATCCCGGCTCGCAGAGGATCTTTCTCCGGCTCGATTCGCGCAAGCCGCTCCAGTTAAGACGGTGCAGGAGGAGTGAAGTGATGGCCCTGAAAGACGGCGCGGTGTTTGTGGGGGAGCTCACCACGGTCGGTCGCAAAACCGGCCGGCCACGCAGCGTAGAACTGCGTTTTGTCTATCTAGCCGGTAAGTTCTACGCGTCTTCTGCAAGAGTTAGCGGGAAGCACTGGTGTCAAAACATGCTGAAAAATCCTGCCGTTGGCATCAAAGCGGACGCGCAGCTCTATCGCTGCAGGGCGCAGCAGGTGACGGACGAAGTCCTGAGAAAAAGAGTCTTGACCTTGCGCGACTCACGGGCCCTCATGGACCGCGTGGTTTTTGAAATCGCACCCGAAGAATAGGCCCCCCATCGCAAAGAATCTCTGTGCGCGATGCAGCTTCACTTTGAAGTTGAAGGGGCCGGACAACCGCTTATCATTTTGCACGGTCTTCTAGGCTCGTGCCAGAACTGGCGCACGCAGAAAAAGCTTTTCAGCAAGTCTTATCAGGTCTTTGCGTTGGATCTGCGCAACCACGGTCGCTCCCCCCACAGCGAGAGCTTCAATCTTCAGGTTATGGCGGAGGATTTGCGCCAGTTCATGGAGCAGCACGCGCTGAGTACCGCTCACCTGCTCGGGCATTCGCTCGGCGGCAAAGTCGCGATGCAATTCGCCGCGAACCAGCCCGAACGAGTAGGCAAGCTAATTTTCGTGGACATCGCGCCGAAAGCATACAAGGGGGAGCATGGAGCGATTCTCGAAGCGATGGAAAGCCTCGACCTAAAGGTTCTCAGGTCGCGGGTGGAAGCCGATGCTGCGCTCGCGCCCAAGATTTCTGAGCCGTCCATGCGCCACTTTCTCCTCAAAAACATCGCGCGCGATGAAAAGGGTCGACTCCAGTGGGGGATCGGCCTAAACGCGATTTCCAAGAATTATCACGAAACGATCAAAGGCGTAGCCCTCACTCGGCCATTGGTAAAACCAACCCTTTTTATCAAGGGAGAAAACTCGCAGTACATCGAGGAAAAAGATATTCCTGCTGTTAAGAGGGTTTTTCCTCGTGCTGAAGTCGTCACCATAGCGGGCGCGGGGCACTGGGTTCATATTGACGCGCCGGACAAATTCCACAGCGTTGTTCTGACATTTCTCAGCAGAAATTAAAATCAGTCGAGAATTTTGCCCCCCGGAGTCACTACGAAAGCCAGAGTGATAGGCACGATACTGCTCGACAACTTGCCGTCGTCGATGGATGCGATGATCTTGAGATTGCCCTCCCGCGCGGATTCCCAGAAAGCCTCCCATTCAATCTGATAGATCTGTCCGGAACCTGCCTTAGCTTCGAAACATTCTGGATTGTTGAGAAGCGCTTTCAACTCCGGGTAGGACTTTGCTTTTAGCTCTGCGACCCGGACACGTAACAGCGATTGGGCTTCGTCTCGATTCATGGGAAATTTTTATGAGTGGAAAGCCCGAGCGCAGGTAAAATCTGAGATTTCGCGAACGCCCCCGAGGGCATCAATGTTCGGTGCAAGATTAAGGTTGACGATACGTTTATAAGTAGATGATAATACGCGCATTTTCATGGCGAGATGATACTGGAAGGGACGTTCATATGCCGGACAAAGATTGTGAAGAAGCCTGCACTCAGGCCTACCAAGAGTCGGTGAAAAATTGCTACCGGGTCCTTTTTGAAGGCCTTGCGACAGCGAAAACCGATGCCGAGCGGGAGAAGTCCACGGAAAGATTTAAGCTCTGCATGCGGCTTTGCAAGGATACGAGGAAAGCTTGTCGGGAAGCTTGTAACCAGCAATAGCTTCAACCGAGA
>JBOHVR010000351.1:0-6977 GCA_050735755.1 Binatia bacterium | reverse complement strand
GTTACGCGGACCGACCAGAGACGAGGGTCGCAGGCCAAGCGCTCGAAGCGCAAGCTCGGATGGGCGGGGTTCTGAGCGAAAAGACGATATGCTTTCCTCGCTTCTTCCCGAACCTGGGCTGGAAGTTTACGGTATCGGTCCCAAAAGCGAGGATGTGTTCGGCTCTTCAGAATTTTTCGGGATCCAGAGGCTTGGTCTTACCTGCTCGATAGTCCTCAAGAACCTGATCGGCCTCAGCGCAAAGAGCCGGCCGGGACCCAGGGTCTCGGATAAGTTCATCCCAGCGCCGATCATCACGGTCAAGGAACACGACTTCCACGTCGACCGGTCCCGTTTCTGGGGCAAGCTCGGTCAAGCTTACCTGACCGTTTTCATATTTACCTTTGAGTATCTTCATCAGTAAAGAATTTTACCTGATAGCTGACGCGCCGTCTATACCGCCACCAGCCCCCCTGCAACCCGTGACACTTCCATCCATCACTCTTTTTCAAAGGGCGAAGGACGAAAAGTGACGGTCGGAGTCCCGCTAACGCGTTGGATCTTCAACACCCATTGGCGGATACTTCCACGTTCCGAGAATTCTCGAAACGTGGGAAATGATCGTTTATGCTCTTCTGTAACGTGTCGCTCTTTCTTTGACCAGAAACCCGATCCTTCGCCTGTTCGGCTCCGGACTCATGAGCTGGCGAATCGCGTCGAACACGACCTTAAATTGCGCGTCATATTTCTTTTCTAGGGAATCCAACTTTCGAGCCAGCTGGGCTTTCGAGGCGAGTAGCTGTCTTAAACGAACAAAGGCCCGCATGATCTCGATGTTGACCTGGACGGCACGCTTACTACGCAGAACACTCGAAAGCATCGCCACACCTTGCTCTGTAAAAGCATAGAGATAGGCTCGGCGCATTCCACCCCAACTTGAGATCACAATTTGTGATTTCAAGATTTCAAACTCAGCGGTATTCAGCTGAAACATGAAATCGGAAGGGAACCTCTCGATGTTGCGCTTGACGGCCTGTACTAGGACCCGAGGTTCAACCTCGTAGAGCCTCTGCCAGGTGTGTACTGATCATGACCCGGTGTCCTCGGATCAGAAATATCGCGCTCTCGATCCTTTCTGGAAGAACTGCGTCACTTTTAATTCCTGCGGATTTTATGCGATTTGGCGGGCTTCAGGCAAACGACGGGAAAGGGCAAAGCGCACGGCGCAAAGAGCTAAGCGCCGGAGCCAAAAAGAAAGGGAAGGGCAAAAGGCAAAATATGAGAAAAGAGGAGCTCAACCTTTTTCCCGTAGGAGTGTAGGTCACGAGCTACTGTTCGAGGTAGCCGGTCACGATCATCAGGATGGCTACATAGAACCCCAGGAGAACTATCGCGGTGAGCAAATTCCTTTTCCAATTCGCACTCCAGGCGATGCCGAACGGGATACTCGTCACGAAGCCGATGATATGAGGAATGTAACCGACCTGCGGGTCATAGCCAGCGATCAATCCGGGATCATAGACCACGGCGACGTTGTAAAGAAAGTAGATGATCGCGACCAATCCCTGGGGCGCGAGGAAAAGCCAGGAGAACTTGAGCGGTTGCACCAACATGACGCAAGCCGCGACCGTGAAGATCGCCGCCGACGCCCCCACCATCCCCGCGTTAGGCGGCACAAAGGGGAGGCTAAGCAAGAATGCCGCTGCGCCGCCCGTCAAAAAGGCCAGGAGATACCTGCCGGAGCCCACGCTGTTCTGCAGCGTGCCGCCGAAGACGAATAGAAAAACCATGTTCCCAAGCAAGTGAAACAAACTCCCATGGATAAACAGGGCGGCCAACAGAGTCCAATACCTGCCCTGCATGAGATTGTTGAAGCTGAAGAGCAGGTTTTGCTCGGCAAATCTCGGGTTCTGTTGCCACGCCCAGAAGCTTGCCACTATGCAAGCCAGTATAAGGAGCGAGTTGATTCTCAAGTGACCGCCGGCTCCGGTTGTCCTGGAGCTTGCTTGAACTCGCCGTCGAAGACGAGCACGGGAGGACGATAAGAAAGGGATAGATCGGGCGGTTGGATGATCCGCGCCTCATCGCGCTCCAGCGCCAGAGCATAGTGAGACGCGGGGCGCGCAGAGTCTATGTCCATGACAGCATGATGAGGTCGCCCCTTTACTTTGATGGTCGACGTCAAGGTCTTGAAGAGCCTCGACTACCTCTTCAGGGCCTCATCAATTACCCTGAAGGCAGCTTCGAGCTGCCTGAATTCCGGACGATAAACAGCCATAAATTTGTCGCCCGGTTTGGGCCGGTAAGGTTCGACGGCTGGATCTACAGGAACATCTTCCCTCAAACTGAAGAGGGGATCGATGCGCAAGAACTTCTTCTGATAATGAGTCTGCCCGTCTCGGGAAAGGAGCCAATTGACGAGTACTTTTGTCGCATGGGGATGGGGGAGCTGGCTCATGATGCTGAGCGATCCCTGGGTGGCGCGCATGTAGATCCCTTCTTTGAACGCCCTTGGCTCAAACCGGGCCAAAGGCAGCCCCTGCCGCATGCCCGCTTGAACATCGCTGGCGGACGGCGCCAGGGCAATGGGGAATTTCCCCACCGCAAGCCAGTCCACAAGCTGGCGGCCATCGCGCGACAAGGTGATATCCATTTCACCAAAGAGCCGTCTTACGAACTTAGGGCCCAACTCCGGGTGGTAGTAGGCGAATTGAAGGAGCCCGCTGGGGAAGCCCGGCAGCTTGGGATCCATCGCAGCGATCTTTCCTTTCCACTTGGGCTCAAGCAGATCCCAATAGGAACTCAACTCTTTTGGGTCTACGAGCTTGGTGTTGTAAGCCATATCCGAGCGGACCACCCCTTCAAACACGAAGATGTACTTGCCCTCGGGATCGGCGTAGTGATGCTGTCTTTGAAACCAATTCGCCTGATCTTTGACCTCAGGCAGGATCATAAAAGGCTGGACCGGCTCCAGAATTTTGGCAGGATAAAGAACGTCCAGGGGAGTACCCGATGAGCCCAGGTACACGTCGGTGACGTACTTTCCAGCCCTCCGCTCGCCCATCATCCTTGAGATGAGTTCGCCTCCTCGTCCTGTGACCGATACGACCTTGATCGCTGGGTAACGCTTAGAGAACTCGGCGAAGACAGCTTCGAAGGGCCCTCGGGTGTGATAGGTTGTGACCTGCCCCTCCTTTTCGGCCGCCTCGACCGTCGCGTCCCACTCCGCTTTCCATGTCGCTTTGGATTCGCCAGCCTGGACCGAAGCTAGCCAGGCCCAAAAGAGAAATCCGCAGCCCAAAGCTGCGCCGCGCGAAAGTCTCATGATCCTTATTCCTTCCTGCGCTATCCCTATCATGCTAGCTGAAAGCTGCAATCAAAAAATCGCTGCCGGAATCCGCGTTGATTCTGATTTCGTGCTGAATGTAACAGCTCAGGTTAGGAAGGGTTAGCTGGGCCCCTTTGTCGTCGTTGACAAATCAGCCCCATAGCGGATATTGGCAAAAAGAATTAAAAGACTGGAGTTGTGGAGTAATGGACCGATGCGCTCAAAACCCAACACTCCCATACTCCAGCACCCCATTTGCTATCATTTCTATTAGAGGAGGATTTAAACCGTGGTAATGCTAGGCACCGACATGAAGATCGCCGAGACCCCCAAGGAAGGTCTCAAGGACTACACGAAGGCCGACGCCTACGCGGAATGGCTTGAGAAGGAAGGCGTGAAAGTCTATGAGCAGTTCTACTTTCCGAGCTTGGCGAAGATCGAGCTGGGGCCGTGGCCGCGCAAGGGAGGCGACGGCGCAGTTATCCACATCGCCAACCGCCACATGCCCAACGACTGTCACGTTGTCGAGATCAAGCCTCGAGGCAAGTCCGAGCCGGAGCACCATATGTACGAGCTTACGGTCTATGTGGTGTCCGGTCGCGGGGCAACGACGATCTGGCACGATGAGAAGCGCAAGCAAACCTTTGAATGGCACGCCGGAAGTCTCTTTTCCATTCCGCTCAACGCCTGGTACCAGAACTTCAACGGCAGCGGTGACGAGCCTGCCCGCTACATCGCCGTGACCAATGCGCCTCCCATGATGCGCCTCTTCCGGGACAGCGACTTCATATTCAACTGTGATTTCATGTTTCGGGGCCGCTATTCGGGCGAGCAAGATTACTTCAGCGGCAACGGCAAGCTCTTCAAGCGCCGGATCTGGGAGTCGAACTTCATCGCCAACGCGCCGGACATGCTGTTGTATGGATGGAGGGAGCGGGGCGCCGGCGGCATCAACGCCATGCTGGAGATGGCCGACAACAACACGAAGAGCCACATCTCCGAGTTCCCCATAGGCACGTACAAGAAGGCCCACCGCCATGGCCCGGGCGCGCACCTGGTGCTGCTTAGCGGCACCGGCGGCTACTCCTTGGTCTGGACCAAGGAAGACCGCTCCGACATGATCAAGTGCGACTGGCAGCTCGGGTCGATGGTTATCGTTCCCAGCGACAACTGCTACCACCAGCACTTCAATTCCGGGACTACTCGAGCGCGCTACCTGGCCCTACGGCAGGGCGATATGGGCCTTTATTCGCCCCGGGGGGGTGGTGGGGAGTTCGCCGACCGGAGCCTGAAGGAGGGGGGCTGGCAGATCGAATACGAGGACGAAGACCGCGAGATCCACAAGATCTTCGAGAAGGAGCTCGCGGCCAGTGGCGCAGCGTGCAAGATGAAGGCGTTCGTCCCCTGGTGCAACGGCGAGGTGGGACCGACGAGCGAGCGAGACACGTAGGCAGGCTGCGGATCAACAGAGCGAAGACTTGAGTACTGGACCGATGGAGTAATGAAGTGATGCATTTAAAACCTACCGCTCCAATACTCCGATACTGCAAGACCCCATTTCGCTTGACGCCTGCTGGAGGTGAAACATGCTGTCTAAAGAAGAGAACGAAATCCTGACCCGAGTCGGTCCGGGGACGCCGGCAGGTGAGCTTTTACGTCGCTATTGGCACCCGATCGCCGTAGCAAAGGAGCTCACCGACGAACATCCGACCAAGTTTGTTCGGGTGCTAGGCGAGGACCTGGTGCTGTTTCGTGACAAACGCGGCAGATTGGGCCTGCTCGGAGACCGCTGTTCGCACCGAGGCGCTTCCCTCGCGTATGGAAGAGTAGAAGAGCGCGGCATCGCTTGCGCTTACCATGGGTGGGTCTACGATGCGGAGGGGAATTGTCTCGAATGTCCGGGGGAGCCCGCCGGCAGCAAGTTTCACCTTACGGTAAAGCATGGAGCCTACCCGGTCCAGGAACACCTTAACCTGGCATGGGCCTACATGGGTCCGGCTCCCGCTCCCGTGTTGACGCATTACGACACTCTGTTTCGCAAGGATGGCCATCGCAATATCGTTGTTCATCCGCAGTTGGACTGTAACTGGTTTCAGGCTATGGAGAATTCGGTCGATCCCGCCCATCTACAAGTCTTGCACCAGGAATTCTACGGACGGGGTGCGCGCAAGCCGGCGAGCACGACGCGGGGGTTCACGGACGAAGTAACTGGCTTCGAGTTTTATCTCACGGATCACGGCATCATGAAAAAACGGATTTACGCCAACGGAACCGTGGACGAGCATCCGCTCCTCTTTCCGACTATTCTGCGTCAGGGACCGAGCACGCAAATGCGGACGCCGGTCGATGACGAGCATACCCTTCACATCCACGTCCTTTTCTTCCCCACCGAAGACGGCAGCGAGCCCGCGGACGGCTGGGATCCGCCTATTGACTACACCGGGCCTTACAAGGATCCGCCCGGTAAACTTCATCCCTTTACCCGATACACGCTGCAGCATATCATTCCTCAGGATCACATGGCCTGGGAGACACAAGGAGCGATTGCCGACCGCACGCGCGAGCGCCTGGCCACATCCGACCGGGGTGTCGGCATGTTGCGTGATCTCATGAAGCGTGAGATCGCGAAGGTACAGCGGGGCGAGGACCCGATCGGGATATACCGAGATGCCAACCATGCCATCATCGGCACCAACGTGGATGAAGGGGTGCGGCAGTTACAGACCGACGCGCGGGCTCCGGGGCGGGAATCCAGCCGCCAACATTTAGTTGCTCTCTACCAAGGTCGACGAGAATAAGCCCGAGCGAAGAGTGCAAGAGACCTGTTCCCGAGCGCAACTTCAACTGCTTAAAGCTCGGAGGTAAGAGATCAAGCTGGAAACCGGATTCGTGGCGGCAGCTAAGATTGTCTTACATCTCACCCGGGTCCCAAGCCAAGCACACCGACATCGCTTGATTTCCAAAAGACTTACGGCCCGAGCAGGATGCCTTGCGGCCAATAGAGGCCGAGCAGCCAACTCATAAATTGCGCCACGCCGCCGACGCAACCCGTGTAGATCAGGGCATACAGCCAGAGTATTTCTACTCAGCGGTAGAGGAAAACGAAAGTGAAAAGAGCGGTCGCAATGCCGAATCCGAATAAGAGAGTCAATAGAAGATACAGGACGAGCGAAAAAAAATAGCCCAGGGCCAGTCGGGTTTTCGTACGCGTCTCCAGCCCGGGCGCGTTGCGAGTGGCGCGCAACTCGATCACGAGCTGCGCCGCAGCCATGAAAATAGCAGGAATCGTAGCCGCCATGGGAAAGAGCGTGCCCAGATAAGGAAAGGAGCGCGCCTCGTACAGCGCCGCCGCACAAACAACGAGAACGGCGAGGGTGAACAGGACGGACGGGATTTTTCCCAGAAGAACAGCCTCAGTCGCCTCTTCCGCAGGGATGTTCTTGCCCCCGCGTTTTCCCCGGACGATCCAGACTAGGGAGGCAAGAAGCAACAGGCCGAGAACGATGACCCCGGGCCGCAAAAGCCATTCCAGATCGTAGCGGCTGATCGATAACCACAGGTACTGTTCGGTCGGTTTAGTGAGAACAAAGCCCACGAGAAAAGGAGCGCGCGGCCAACCGAGCTGCTTCATGAGCAAGCCCAGCAATCCCAATCCCAGCATGGCATAGAT
>JBOHVR010000350.1:0-5638 GCA_050735755.1 Binatia bacterium | reverse complement strand
CCCCCGAAGGGCGGTCTTCTTTCCGGCCACAGCCGAGCATCAAAAGGACCATTACGACAAGAATAATTCTGTCTCTGAATGTGTGGGTCATGGCTGGATCTCTGGAAAAGAACGAGATATCATTTTTGACTCTTCCCGCCAATCAGTTTCACAGCCTAAGACTCCGCTGTATCTATCTGTAAATATTTCAATCCCATCAAATTCTGAAAGGCGCAGTCGAAACTAACTCACGAGAAAAATATGCCCGTGGTAAAATTGTTTCTCTGGGTGCCTCGCAATGTTTGGACCTCGTTAGCCAGTCCTCTTCTGAGAGTGCGGTGTCCGGTCAAGAAATGGCTTAATCGGGATTGGCGCCAGCCCTCGACGAACTCCCGCGCTGCCGCGATGATGGGTTATTGCGGACTCTGTTGCAGCGCCATCGCGCGGCGCTGCGCTTCATCCATCACGCGCAAAAGGTTGCCGCTCCACAGTTTTTCGATCTGCTCTTCGGTGTAGCCGCGGCGGACGAGCTCCAACGTTACGTTGAACGTTTCGCTGGCGTCATTCCAGCCGACCACGCCACCGCCGCCTTCGAAGTCGGATGAGATACCGACGTGATCGATGCCGATGACCTTCACGGCGTAGTCGATGTGGTCGACGAAGTCTTTGAGCGTGGCGGGCGAATCGCCAGGGTGCTGCTTGTCGATCGCGGCAAGTTTCTTTTCGTACTCTGCGCGGCGATCGGCTGGCAGATTTGATAGAGCCGAGTGAAAGCGCGCGCGTTGGCCCGGGCCCGTGGGTTCAGGCAGTTGGTATTCGTTTCTGAGCGCGGCGAGAGCGGCAACCCGCTCGGGCGAATCGGGCTTCATCGTCTTGACGTATGCGCTAAAGGCGACGACCTGAATGACGCCACCGGTTTTCTTGAGTGCCCCAAGTTGCTCGTCGTCCATGTTGCGACTCACGCTGCAAAGCGCGCGCGCCGCGGAGTGTGACGCGATAATGGGCGCCTTGGACAGAGCCGCGGTTTGCATCATCGAATCTTTCGACGCATGCGAGACGTCGACCACGATCCCGAGCCGATTCATCTCCGCGACCACCCGCTTGCCGAGCGGTGAGAGCCCGTTCCATTTCCGACCATCGCGCTCGCCGGTATGAGAGTCGGCGAGCTGGCTGTGGCCGTTGTGTGAGAGCGACAAGTACCGCGCACCGCGATCGTAGAAATCTTTGACCCGGGTGATATCCTCGCCGATCGGATAGCCGTTTTCGACGCCGATCAGAGCGACTTTTTTGCCGCGCCCATGGATCCGGCGCACGTCCGCGGAATCAAGCGCCAGCTCTATCTTGTCCGGCGCGATCTCCCTGGTGAAGCGCCGGATCGCATCGAATTTTTCAACCGCGAGTTTATAGGCGCGCTCATAGCCCGCGGGCTTGAACGCGTCGGGATCTTGTGCCTCACGTGTCTGGCGCACATAAACGCTGAAGAACAGCGCATCGAGACCCCCTTCGATCATCTTCGGCAGGTTGAACTGGGTATCGAGGCGCTGGGTGTAATTTCGCTCACCGGCTAGATGCGCCGGAGAGAAATCAACGTGCGTGTCGAGGGTGATCACTTTCTCGTGAATCGCCCGAGCTTTTTTCACCAGCGCCTGGTCCGCGAAAGATGTTTGCGCAAATGTCGATGAGTCTGGGCGCGCGGCGGCCATAGTGATCACGACGGTAAGCAAAGCGGATAGCGGATGACGTGACATTGGCACCCACAGGTCGAAAAGGGTTTCACATCGATCTTGCATAACAAGAGCGCCAAAAAGCAACAAGGATCAGGCCTGAATACGTATACGTGAATTTAGTCTCTTCAGCACCCGGCTGCGCTGGAGAAACAAGCGGATATTTTGAATGCTTCCCCCAAACCCCTGGAGAGCGCGGGCGTTAATCTTTACAATAGAAGCCATGAACTTGTACCCCTGCAGACGCTGCGGGAAGCTTTGCCGGCGGGGAACGCGGGAGTGCTGGAATTGTGGCGTGAGGTCGCCCGGCTTGCCTGGCTGGCTTAGATTGGTTTCAAACCGATTCTCTTGGGCTTTAGCATCATTTTTCGTGGGGGCTTTCGTTCTTTTCCGTTCTCTTTCGCCGACGGAGAATGAACAGTTTGCTCCTGAAGGCTTGGAAAATAGGGGTCCGGTAGTCACGCTGAAAAACAAACTCGTCGACGAGAACGGAATGCAGTTGGCTAGCCCACGTTCCTCCGGGAAACTAAAGGTCGAGGTAAAGCGAGAGGCTACAGCGGAGAAATCTCGTCCGGAGGAGAAACCGGCAATCGAAGAGGACAAGCATCTTTCAGAGGCGTTCAAAGGGACTAATGACGACGTGGCATCGAGTGACACCTGGTCAGTTCAGGTGGCGGCCTTTCGTGATAAGAGCGATGCCGAGAGGCTTGTGGATCGGTTGGAGGAAAAGGGGTACGAAACACATATCGTCGCTGGCGAGAGATGGCACCGCGTGGTTGTTGGCGAATTTGTCGGCGTCAAAGAAGCCGGGCGGGTAAAGGATGCTCTTGTGCAAGAACAAAGATTCAGCGATGCCTTCCTTAGGCATCGAGCAGCCCAACCGGGGCAATGACAGAGACGAATCGAAGCCAAATAGCAGAGAAGTTAGAATTTTCGACCTTACTGCAAATTCCTTATTTGTGAAAGTAGCAACCGCCTTGTCCCCCTCTTGGAGGACGCGATCGACCGCTGCCAGAACATACTGAGCGAAAGTCAAATGCGCAAGACCGACGCACACGAAGAGATACACGACACTGAGAGCCGAAAGCCTACTTCTTTTGGTTGTCGCCAGACGGGGCCGAGGTTTAAAAGAGGACGTATCGATAGATAAACCGTTAGTTAACTAGTACTAGTTAGCTCTCTTTCCAGTTTCGTCGTTTCATCTGGACAAGCGCGACATCCTGGAGAAATAAAGAACAATACCTTCGCGATCTTGGTTGTGCGAGTACTTGCCGGCGATTGTTCGGTGATCGATGGTTTGTTTCCTTTACGTCAGATACTTCAAAACAACTGCTGCGGCGAGTTACAGAGCTCGAAAACTCCTGGAGCAGTTTTCGAGCTCATCATTGCCTCCGGCTTTCGTTATCTCCTAGCCCTGGTGGGGGAAGGATTGGCCTCCTTGAGATAACGGTAATAGTCGCTATCCGTGGTCAGCAGCAGAGTCGAGTTGTTGTTTTTGCCCGCCTTAAGATTTTCGAGCGTTCGAGAGAAAGCGTAAAATTCTTTGTCCCGACCATAAGCGTCGCCGTAAATCTTGGTCGCCATCGCGTCTCCTTTGCCACGAACCTCCTGCACCGTGCGATAAGCCGCCGAACGGATCTCACGCAGTTCCTTTTCCATGTTGCCTAAGATCTCGGCGCTCCGGCCTTCGCCCTCCGATCTAAAACGCGCCGCGAGCTGCTTTCGTTCGGAGATCATGCGCGCGTAAACCTTTTCGCGCACGCTTTCCACATAGTTGAGCCGTTTAATGCGGACATCGGCCACCTCGATGCCATACTGCGGGGTAGTCTTGCGCACTACCGACAGAACGGCCCGGGTCAGCCCTTCACGCCCGAGGTTGATTTCTTTCTTCAGCTCTTCCACCACCTCCTTGGATACTTCTTCGAGAATCTCCTCTTTGGGCGTCTGCCAACTCGCGCTGCGAACGAGTTCGACCAACACATTGGCCGAGACCAGGTCTCGCACAACCGAATCGATGATATCGTCGAGCCGCGACTGAGCGCCGGCCTCCGTGGCCACACTTTGGAGAAACTTCAACGGATCCACGATGCGCCATCTTGCGGTGGAGTCGACCCAGATAAACTCGCGCCCTGCTGTGGGTATCTGGTTTGGATCGCCGTCCCAAATAAGCAGGCGCTTATCAAACCGGCGAACCTCTTGGATGAAAGGGACCTTGAAGTGAAGGCCCGCTTCGCTCACAGTCGCCCCCACCGGCCGGCCGAATTGTAAGATGACGGCTTGCTGTCCCTCCTCTACTACATAGAAGCTACCAAGCAACGCCAGAACAGCAGCCACAGCCAGAATACCTAACCCATATTTCACCGGTGTGTTCATGATTTGGGCTCCTCCGTGAGAGCTTTTACTGGCGGCGGGCTCTGCCCTGAATCCAGGGAGAGCCATGGAATCAATGCCTGTTGCTCGCTGTCCACGATGTAAACGGTTTTGGCATCCGAAAGCACTTCGCTCATGGCCTCCAGGTAAAGGCGCCGTCGGGTAACGTCGGGGACCCGTTGGTACTCCGTCAAGACGGAAATGAAACGGGCCGCTTCCCCGCGAGCCTGGTTGACGCGCTCGGTAGCGTAGCCTTGAGCTTCCGCCACCGCCTGTTTCGCTTCTCCCGCCGCTCTAGGAATCACTTTGTTTGCCTGTTCCTGCGCCTGGTTCACCATACGTTCAAGGTCCTGGCGCGCCTCATTGACCTCGTTATAAGCCGGCTTCACCTGATCCGGAGGAGTGACGTCCTGAAGCTCTACGGTGATAAGCCGGATGCCGGTTTCGTAATCTGACAGGATCTTCTGCATTTCCTCTTTGACTCGGCTGGCAACGCCGACGCGCCCCACCGTCAGGACATCACTTGCCACGCGGTTGCCGACCACGCGGCGCATGACCGCCTCGGAAACGGCGCGAAACGTATCCTGCTGTTCGCGGACCTTGAAAAGATATAAAACTGGATCTTCCACGCGGAATTGCACGATCCATTGAACGTCGATAACGTTGAGGTCGCCGGTCAACATGAGCGACTCGGCGGAATAATCCCCGCGCGAATACTGGGTCTGGCGCCCGGCAGTCACCGATCGAAAACCAAACTCTTCTTTGAGGACCCGAGCCGTAGGAACCCGTTTGACGGTCTCGATCCCAAGCGGGATTTTGAAATGGAGCCCGGGACCGCTCGACCGCACGACCTCACCAAATCGCTGCACCACCGCCGTTTCCTCGGGTTGAACCGTGTACCAACTGGACCAAACAACCACGATAATCACCAGGATCGCAAGCAGCAGCGGCAGTCCGGTAAACCTGTAGCCCTGGAATTGATTGAATTGACGTCGCATACGCCTGAGCAGAGCCTCCAGCTCATCGGGCCACTGTCCATTTGCCATAACAGCCTCCTTTCCCACCCAGCGGGGTCACGTTGGGATCCGTGCCTTTACGCAAAGAACTCCACGTTACTATTATCCCACTCATCCGGAATTTCTTTGAAGCTGGGCCTGATCACTAATTTTTGCGGAGTTGTTCTACCTTATACGTAAGAGACGCGTAATGCCATGGGCTGAGGGCGAATGTGTTAGAGGAGTTACGTTGTAGTGCGCAGCGCGGGCGGCCGTTCGGAAGTGAAGTTTGGGTAGTCCGTATCGCCAAACGGATGGGCTTAGAATCGACGCTGCGTCCACGTGGTCGGCCTAAGGGATCGTAAAAGACATCCCGACCCCATTTCCTTGCCGAGCAGGGAATCTTCGGGGGACGAATCTGATACTCTCTTTCTTCCTTGAGCATCCTGTAAATGATCCAGCAGGGAATCCGTTTACAAGCCAACCGAATCAACTCGACAAAGGCTGGGTAGTCACCCCTTGGGAAATACGTTGATCTGCGCAGTGCCCGTCCGCTGGTTCGTGAACGGA
>JBOHVR010000349.1:0-3669 GCA_050735755.1 Binatia bacterium | reverse complement strand
CGCAAGGGGTGATCTTCTTTTTCGCCATTATGTATTTCGTCGTGAATCTGCTTGTGGACGTTCTCTATCGTCTCGTGGATCCAAGGATCAAATTCTGATGCGTCGCCTTGGCCATCTGAAGATTTGGTTTGGGGGATTCATCCTGTTATTGCTGTTGGTTTCCGGCATCAGCGCTCCCCTGCTGGCTCCGTACGATCCCGGGGAGCAGAAGCTTGAGGAGCGACTTCAGCCTCCGCGCCTAAGCTCGCAAAATTCGCGGGCTCATTTGCTGGGAACGGACAACCTGGGACGCGACATCATGAGCCGCATCATCTACGGCTCGCGCATCTCGCTTCTGGTCGGAGCCGCCACCGTAATACTTGCGGGCGTCATGGGGTGTTTGTTAGGAGCGATCGCGGGCTATTTTGGAGAGCTAACGGACGAGATCATCAATAAGACCACGGAGGTCTTTCTCGCGTTTCCCTTCCTCTTGTTAGCGATCGCTTTGATGGCTTTTCTGGGGCAGGGCTTGCTGAATCTGATTCTCGCTTTGGTGCTCAGCCGCTGGGTTCAGTATTGCCGAGTGGTTCGCGGAGAAGTGCTTTCATTGAGAGAGCGCGAGTTCGTGCTCGCGATCCGGGCTCTGGGCGGGAGGGATTTTTATGTGCTTCTCCGCCATATCGTTCCCAACACGGTCGCGAGCATCACCGTCGTCGCGACTTTTTCCATGGCGATCGTGATTATTTCGGAGGCGAGCTTGAGCTTTCTCGGTCTCGGAGTTCCCGCCCATATCCCCACGTGGGGGTCCATGCTCAGCGAAGGCCGGGCCTACATGTACCGCGCGCCCTGGCTGACCGTCTTTCCGGGCATTGCCATCTTCGTGACGGTATTCGGCATCAACCTGCTCGGCGATGGGCTGCGCGATATCCTTGATCCCAAACTGAGGGGACAGCAATGACACGGGTCGATCAACGAGTGCGCCGCTGACTTGATTGCCTCTCGGTTCCGTAATAGAAGGAGCCGAACTCATCCGCGCAATTTTCACAGGCGAACCTAATGAACGCCAAGAGGTTTCTGTCGTATCTGTTGCTTGCGGCATTTCGGCTCCCGTCGCCACGGCGCCCGCGAGTGCTCCGGGAACCATCGCAGGCGCAGAAAAAGAACGCTCGCCCGTCGTTTACACTTCGATGACCGTGAATCAAGAGAGAGGAAATGCTTATATGAGAAGACTTGCGGCGGAAGACTTCAACGAGACCTACGATCTGTTCCGTTCCATCTTTGTTGGCGGAAAATAGCAGAAAGGAGAGGACATGCGCCCAATACCTTTTGAGCTCCCCCATAAAGCGAAGCTCGCGATGAGCGTCTTCGTCGCCTTTGAAGCTTTCATCAAGCATTCCCAATACCGCCGCAGCGGCGACAAGCCCGATTTTGCTTCGCTTGCCTTCGGCGAATTCGGCGCCCGTGTCGGGATCTGGAGGATCATGGATATCCTGAACAAGTACGGGGCCAAGGGAACCGTCGACACCAGCGGTCTGGTGGCGCAGCAATGTCCCGACGCAGTCAAAGAGCTGCACCGCGCGGGCCATGAAATCGCCGGCCACGGCTGGGCCAATGATATCTATCTAGACGCCCTCGAACCGGAAAAGGAAAAGCAAATCATCAAAGACACATTGAGCACGCTGGCGTCGGTAACGGGCACGCGACCGGGGGGCTGGGTCAGCCCCGGACACAGGATCACCGATCGAACTCTCGAGTTTCTCGTCGCGGAAGAAATTTTCTGGAATGGCGATTTGCCGATCGACGAGGTTCCGCATCATCGGGAAATTAATGGGAAACGTCTGGTCATCATGCCGCGGCTGGATTATGCCAACGACCATTCCCTCGTCTTCGCGCCGAAGAACCCTCCCAGCGTCTACTTCGAAGCTTTCAAGACGGCCTTCGATTTTCTTTATGCCGAGGGCGAGGCGGGCAGGCCCAAACTGGTGGACTGCCTGGTCCACGCGCACATCAGCGGAAGGTTTCCGATGGCAGGCGTATTCGAGCAATGCATCCGTTATGCGAAGGGCTTCAGTGATGTCTGGTTTTGCACCAAAGGCGAAATTGCCCAATGGTATCTCGACCGCTATGTAAGCAAGTGATAAAAGGAAAACACTATGGCAACCCGAGCAGGATTTATGGAGAAATATCTCGATGCGCTGAACTCGCGCGAGCTGCTGTTGAAAGTAACCTGGGATGAATGGCTCTCGGTCCAGGCGCCTCACCCGATTGTGAATTTTTCCACGCAGGACGCGACTGCGCGCTTTAACCGCAACGGCTACGACTGGGACATGCACGGCACTCTTTACACACCGGAAAAGGAAGTCCAAAGCAACCGGGCCTTCGTCCTTTTTCACGGCGGGGCCGGCAGCGAGCGGGTGATGGACCGGACACCCGACGGAAGACCCGGGCTGGCGCGGGTGGTGGCTTCACAGGGTTTCAAGGCTCTGGCGCTCACGTACCCCGGCCACTACCCTCCCGGCGGAGTCTGGAAGGTTCCCCCGGAAGAGCGCAACCCCATGTATCTCATGGATCGCGATCTCCCGCTTGCAGAGATTCTCGATCGTAATCTCAAATGCACGTTCAACACCATTCTTCAGGGCGCCGCACTGCTTGCGGACAATCATCTCACGGGCCGGGAGGTCATTGCCTTTGGCCATTCGACCGGCGGGCCCATGGCGGCGCATTTGACGCGGTTCTCGAAGAAAATCAAAGTGATCGGGCTGGTCGGGTTCGGCACCGGCGGCCCTGACGGCTGGCGCAAGGAATGGCGCGACCAGACGGGCGCGGAGAAGTATCGCGAGATTCCCATCGAAAAAGTCTCGCGGCGCTCGCCGGACAGTTTCCGCGAATCAGGTTACGAAGACCCGCCGGAGCTCACGCCCTGGGGAGGAGCGGAAGACTACATCCGCTTGATGAAAGACGCGCGCTCGCAGATGAAAACCAGCCTTTGCGATAATCAACACAACGCCGCCGTCGGAATTCTCGACGAGTATGCCAAAAGAACCGGTCTTCCGCGTGAAGAGTATTTCGATCATCTTCAAGACCCCGATCCCAATTGGCTGAAAACGATTCGCGTCCTCCTGGTCGTCGGCGAAAACGATAAAGGCCATTGGGTCAACGGCAAGAACATCGAAGACAAACGCGAGATGTTTATGGGAGCGAAGTATGCCGGGCGCACGCGCGGCGCCCACGTCGTTTTCCTTCCCGGATATGGCCACGTCGGTTACGCGGAGCTGCACAACGAGAAGATCGCTTATCTTTGGCTCTGGGCGCTGAAATCGGGGTATTTCGATGGCTAACGAAGGGACCGCCACACAGTACGGGTAAGCTTGGATCTTAAGCCCATCATGAGTAGACCCCCGATCAAAGCTCCCGATAAAAGCATTCGGGGCTGACGACTTTGGGACAAATCCTCATCAATGTTTTTGCTAATGCTTCAGCTTGCTCCGGGGGATTCATTAATCAGCTATCGCCTTTTCTTCGGTATCCTCACAGTCTTGACGGCATGGTTAAGGACGTGCTTCTTAGGCCTCGGACTTTCCGCATGAAGAGGTAATCGATGCATGAAAACCTAGAGAACGCTCCCGAGAACCTTGCCCGAAAACTTGCCGAATTCACCGTCTCGTTCACGCTTGACGCGGCACCGAAACG
>JBOHVR010000348.1:0-13343 GCA_050735755.1 Binatia bacterium | reverse complement strand
CCCTTTTTGCGCTAATCGCCCGAAACCCATCATGAGGGCTTCCACGACACCGGCGCCGGCTCGTTCCATCAAAGCGAGGCTGGCCACACCGTATTTTTCAATCGTCAGACGATCGAGCTCCCGCATTTCCCGGGCGGTGACAACAAACATCGTTCACGTCGTTCAAAACGTTCAAGCCGTTCAAAACGTTCACAACGTTTGACCCCCTCCTTCATCCTTCCCCGCATCGCGGGGGAGGACAGAGGTGGGGGCTTGAGCGGCTTGAAGGGGCTTTGACCAAACTTTATTCTCTACTCTCCTCCACGGGCACGATTCAGAAGCTCCTTCATCTCCCGAACCGCGTGTTCCATGCCCACCATGACCGCGCGCGCGACAATGCTGTGGCCGATGTTGAGCTCGACGATCTCGAGAATCTGCGCGATCGGAATGACGTTCTGGTAATTAAGCCCGTGGCCGCCATGCACATCCAGGCCCAATTGATGCGCTAAAGCTGCGGCTCTGCAGATCTTCGCGAGCTCTTCCTGGCGTTTCTCATGGGCGTCACAATACCCGCCGGTGTGGATTTCCACCGCGCGCGCGCCTGCCTCATGACTGGCCTTAACCTGGCTCTCGTCCGGGTCGACAAAAAGACTTACCCGGATTCCCTGCCGTTGCAGTCTCTTTACGCCTGCGCGCACTTTCGCTAACTGGCCAACGACGTCCAACCCGCCTTCGGTGGTCAACTCCTCGCGCCGTTCGGGGACAAAGCACGCATCGTCGGGATGAAATTGTTCCGCTTTATCTAAACTCTCCTCGGTCACGGCCATTTCCAGATTGAGCTTGGTCCGCACTTTTTGCCGCAGCCGATCGACGTCGCAATCCTGAACGTGGCGCCGGTCCTCACGCAGGTGCACGGTAATGCCGTCGGCGCCGGCTTTTTCCGCCAGCAGCGCGGCTTCCACGGGGTCGGGAACTTCGGCTTTCCTGGCCTGCCGCACCGTGGCGACATGATCAATGTTGACACCCAGACGTATCATGGTCGTGTTCGTGAAGCGCTCCCGCCCGGGCTTGCACCCAACGAGGAAGGGTCAGGACTGTCCATCTCCCACTGCCAGACCGATCTCTTGGGCAATTTCTTGCGCCATCTGCTGGATTCTAACCGCGTCCTCGCCTTCCAACATGACTCGAGCCAGGGGTTCGGTGCCCGAATATCGCACCAAAACGCGGCCGCGCTCGCCGAGTTCCTTCTCCACCTGAACAATTTTTTCCTGCACGGCCGCAATTCCAATTAAAGGTTTCTTCTCTCTCACCCTGACGTTGACCAAGACTTGCGGGAATTTCTTCATGATCCGTTTCAGCTCGCTCAACGGTTTGCCTTGATGCATCATGATCGCGAGAACCTGCAAGAAAGTCACGCACCCGTCCCCGGTGGAATTGTGGTCAAAAAAGACGATGTGACCGGATTGTTCTCCACCCAAGTTGTAACCGCCTCGCAGCATCTCCTCCACGACATAGCGGTCGCCCACCGCCGTCTGCACGATGCCGATCCCGGACTCCTGCAATGCGACCTGAAGACCCAGATTGCTCATCACCGTCGCAACCACCGTCTGCTCTTTCAGCAAACCTTGGGCGCGCAACTCCCGCGCGCAGATCGCGAGAATATGATCGCCGTCCAGGATCTCCCCTTTCTCATCGATGAAAATGGCGCGGTCGCCGTCTCCGTCCAGACAGACCGCCATGTCAGCGCCGCGCTTGAGCAGGACCTGGCGCGCAGCCTCAGGATGCAACGCGCCGCACTCGCGATTGATGTTTTCGCCGTCCGGCTGCACTCCGAGCGGAATCACCTCGGCGCCGAGTTCGCTCAAAACGTCGGGCGCCACCCGGTAGGCCGCCCCATGGGCGCAATCCACGACAATCTTAAGGCCATCCAAAGTGAGATGGCGGGGAAACGTATTTTTGAGAAAGACAATGTACCTGCCCAGGGCATCGGAGATTCTAAAGGCCTTGCCGATCTCGCCCGCGGTGGGCCGGTGACGGTTGAGCTCCCCGTCAAAGATCATCTCTTCCATCCGCGCTTCGATAGCATCGGGCAGTTTAAACCCATCGCGCGAGAAGAATTTGATCCCGTTATCCTCGAAAGAGTTGTGTGAAGCCGAGATGACCACTCCGGCCTCGGCGCGCATGCTGCGCGTGAGAAACGCCACTCCGGGCGTTGGCAGAGGACCCACCAAGAGCACATCCACTCCCATTGAACAGATCCCCGAGGCGAGGGCGGTTTCCAGCATATAACCGGATAACCGGGTGTCCTTGCCAATGAGAATGCGATGGCGGTGGCCCTTTCGGCTGCCCCCGACCCGGAAACCGGGATTTTGCCCCTGGTTTTCGATCTCGTGGAAGGCATGCGCAATCGCGCGCCCCAATTGCAGCGCCATCTCTGAAGTCATCGGTTCGAGATTCGCAACACCGCGAATCCCATCCGTTCCAAAGAGACGTCGATCGGTGTTTTTGCTCTTTTTTGGCTTGCTCAAGTTTCAACTCCTTTTGGAATCCTTAATATTCACCCGAAAGTAGGTTGGCTTTTGCTCGACCACTCTAACGTTGTCGGGCAGCGCGAAACTCAACGGCACGTTATGCAAGCCTGGCCGCATTTCCTTGAGATTCAGATACATCTGGTCCCCGCCCAATTTGAATTGCGCGAGTATCCGTTCCGGTCCGCTAAGACGCACGTACGCGTGTCCCGGACTCACCGTATAATTTCCATTGAATTCTTTGGCCTTGACTTCAACCTTGGCGAATTCCTTGGTGATGATTTTTTCATTTACGGCCACCGCCACGCGAACCCGTTCCGGAATGACAGACAAGGGCTTCCCCTCTGTTCTCAGCCTGACGTCACGCACTTTCTGTCCTGAAGAAGCGCCCGTCAAATCGATGGGCTCGGTTTCTACCGCAGCCATCCTTTCGACTTCTGGCGCCGGACCGCGCACCCTGGCCTTCTCCGGACTGACCTCGACGCGAGTAACTTCATAACCTTGAAGCGGATTTCCCTCCAAGCGCGGCGTGACCGGTAGCACGCGCTCGGCAACCGCCTCTAACTTCAAATTAACAACAGAAGGACTAATACGAGCGATTCTAACGCCGCGCGGCGGATTGAAATAATCAGCTCCCAGGCGGAAGGTTGCAGTACCGGGCCGGGCTCCATCCAGATCGAGAACCACTTTGAACTGTTCCGGACTCAAGGTCGAAAGCAGCGCGGGCGGGCCGGACAATCTAACCTCGATGGCTTCGAGCTCCGAATTCAACACCATCAAATCTCCGGAAAGGTTGCGTAGCTCCAGCGGAACCTTGAGGGGAAATTCCGCCGGCTTCTGCCCGACGTTGACAAACAGCCATAGCCCGATCGCGGACAATATCGAAAAGACCATTAGCCCGAGATCGCTGCTGGCAAGTGCGACCAGTTTTTCCCAGGCCTGCTTCACGCGCTGAACAGCCTTTCCAGCCCGCTGCGGAGTTGGGACTCGTCCGGAACCTGACTGACGTGGCCGCGAACCACGAGCGAAATCCTCCCCTGCTCCTCTGAGGCCACGATCGCCACCGCGTCCGTTTCTTCGGTAATCCCGATGGCGGCGCGATGACGCGTGCCTAAAGTCCGCGTCACGTTCGGGTTGACGCTCAACGGCAACAAGCACCGCACCGCCGTGACCCGGCCTTTTTGGATAACCAAGGCGCCATCATGAATCGGCGAGTGCGGCAGAAAAACGCTCTCTAAAAGCTCCTGACTGACCCGCGCATCCAGACGCGTGCCCACTTCGAGATACTCGTTCAGCCCGATTTCGCGTTCCAGGACAATCAGCGCGCCGACTTTTCGTGCCGCCAGAGAAACGACCGCCTTGGTGACTTCCTGAAAAACCTCTTCATCTTCCTTCCTTTCCGTAGCTCCGAAAAGTGGCGTCGCTCCTACCTGCGTAAGCGCGCGGCGAATATCACTCTGGAAAATGACGATGATCACCAGGATCATGTATCCGAGGAAATTTTCTAACAGCCAGTGCAGCGTGAAAAGGCCCAGCCTTTGGGCCAACAGATAAGCCAGGAGAATCACCACGAGTCCGGCGATCATCTGCACGGCGCGGGTGCCCTTAATCAGGTAAATGATCCGGTTGACAATGAAGGCAATGATGCCGATATCCAAAGCATCTTGCCAGCGGAGCTGGGCGACGAAATCAGACATGGTCGGTCGCAGGCAAGGTCCGAATCGCTTCCAGGACGCGCATGAATCTGGCGGTCGGGCGCATGTCGTGGACCCTGATCATACGCGCGCCTCCCAAAACCGCCACGACCGCCGCGGCAAGACTACCCTCCAATCGATCCTCGGGCACGGCATCTAAAATCTTGCCGATAAACGCCTTGCGCGATACCCCCACGATCACGGGAAATCCCAACGCCGCCAAAACCGGAATATTTCTCAACAATGCCAGATTGTGCTCGAAACCCTTGCCAAACCCAATACCCGGGTCGACCACGATCGCGGCGGGATCAATGCCCGCCGCGACCGCCGATTGCGCCCGTGCGCGCAGGAACTCAGCGACCTCACTCACCACGTCAACATAACTCGGGTTCAGTTGCATCGTTTGCGGCGTCCCCTGCATGTGCATCAGAATGAGAGGAACCTTCTCGGCTGCCACTAACGAAGCCATCTCGGCATCCCGGCGCATCGCGCTGACATCATTGACGATGTCCGCTCCTTCTTCGAGGGCGCGACGCGCCACTTCTGCTTTACAGGTGTCAATGGAAATAGGAATGGAGACGCGCGCGCGGAGACCACGGATGACCGGAACAACGCGGCGGATCTCCTCCACAACCGCCACCGGCTGGGCGCCGGGCCGTGCCGATTCTCCGCCGATATCTATGATATCCGCTCCTTCCGCCGCAAGTTTAACCCCATGCGCGACTGCCTTCTCGACGTCAAGGAACCGTCCCCCGTCTGAAAAGGAATCAGGAGTGATATTGAGCACTCCCATCAATGCCGCGCGGCGGCGCAGGTCCAACTCCCCGTGCCGGGTTTTCAGGACCCACCCAACCGCCGGCTCTGCCGGGCTGGAATGGGAAGATTTGGCCTTCAATGAATCGGACATCAAAGCATAACAGCCGCGCGGTCCCTGTGGGCGGTCAAAAGACTCGCGGGACAGATATGGAAAGGAAGAGGGATGAATGGGCTTAGCTAACCGCTTGCCGCGGCCGAAGCTAGCGCTGGACCCTGCCCGTTGTTGCTACCGAAATCGCGCACCAACGCGTCGATCTCCGCACCATCCAAGACTTCTTTCTCCAAAAGTTTCTGCGCCACTTGATGGAGAAGATCGAGATTATTGACGAGCAGCGTGCGGGCGTGCTGGTAACATTCCATGATGATTCGTCTGACCTCGGAATCGATCTCGACCGCCGTGCTTTCAGAATAATCCTGTTGCTGGGTGATGTCCCGGCCCAGGAAGATCTGTTCTTCGTGCTTGCCAAACGTCATGGGCCCTAGCCTTTCACTCATTCCCCATTCGCAAACCATCTTGTGCGCGATTTCCGTAGCCCGCTCGATATCGTTGCCGGCGCCCGTCGTGGTATGACTCAAAACCACTTCTTCCGCGACGCGACCGCCGAACAGAATCGTGATGTTGTTTAGCAGGTATTCCTTCGGATACGTGTGCTTTTCGTCGATCGGAAGCTGCTGCGTTAAACCGAGAGCCATGCCGCGAGGAATGATGGTCACCTTGTGGACCGGATCTGTTCCGGGAAGAAGTTTAGCCACCAGCGCGTGCCCGGATTCGTGGTACGCCGTAATGCGCTTCTCTTCTTCGCTGATGATCATGCTCTTGCGCTCCGAGCCCATCATGACCTTGTCCTTGGCAAGCTCAAAATCGCGCATGTCGACTTTGTCTTTATTATTGCGCGCAGCGAGAAGAACGGCCTCGTTAACCAGGTTCTCGAGATCGGCGCCTGAAAACCCGGGGGTTCCCCGGGCCAGAACACTTACATCGACATCGATCGCCAGGGGAACCTTGCGCAGGTGCACCGCCAAAATTCCTTCTCTACCTTTGACATCCGGCCGCGGCACCACTACCGTCCGATCGAATCGGCCGGGCCGCAGCAACGCCGGGTCCAAGACATCCGGCCGGTTGGTCGCGGCGATGAGAATCACTCCCTCATTGGCCTCAAATCCGTCCATTTCCACCAGAAGCTGATTGAGGGTCTGTTCGCGTTCGTCATGGCCGCCGCCCAGACCGGCTCCGCGATGGCGTCCAACCGCGTCGATCTCGTCGATGAAAATGATACAGGGCGCATTTTTCTTACCTTGGATGAACAGATCGCGGACGCGGGACGCGCCGACCCCGACGAACATTTCGACAAAATCGGAGCCGCTGATACTAAAGAACGGCACCCCGGCCTCTCCGGCAATCGCCCGCGCCAAAAGAGTCTTACCGGTTCCCGGAGGACCGACGAGCAAACAGCCTTTGGGAATTCGTCCGCCGAGCTTGGTAAATTTTTTGGGGTCTTTCAGGAATGCAATGATCTCTTGCAAATCTTCTTTGGCTTCGTCGACGCCAGCAACGTCATTAAAGGTTATTCGATGTTGATTTTCCGTAAGCAGTTTTGCGCGACTCTTTCCAAAGGAGAGGGCCTTGCCGCCGCCCACTTGCATCTGACGCATGAAAAACACCCACACGCCGATCAACAGCAGCATGGGAAACCAGTTGAACAAAAGCATCAGATACCAGGGAGATTCCTCCTCAGGTTTGGCTGCGATTCGGACTTTCTTTTCACGCAGCGTTCTGACCAGATCGGGATCGTTGGGAGCAAACGTGCGAAAGCGCTCGCCGTTTTGATATCGGCCCTGGATGTTGCTTCCCTGAATCGTAACTTCTTGAACTTCGCCGCGGTCCGCGGAGGCCAGGAACTCGCTAAAAATAATTTCGGGTTCTTTACCCTGCTGCTTACTAAAGATTTGAAACAGTAAGAGAAATACAAGTCCCAAAACCAGCCATAACGCGATATTCTTTGACAACTGGTTCAACGCTGCCTCCTGAAGGTCAAAAAGACAAAAAACTTTAGCATAGACAAATAGTTACTTCAATATACAGCCGCGCTTCACGATCGCTCGATCTGAGCCTCTGCCCGCAGCACCTTTTTCGTGTTAGGGCCGACTTTCGCTGCATCGCTTCTGCCGTAGCCGGGAATCCAAAGAATCTCGCTTCCCGCGAGCAAAAAAGGCCACTTGCGGCGAATTTCCGCCGGGACCTTGCGGTCGATAAAGAGCTCTTTAATCTTTTTTTGCCCGCGCATTCCCAGAGGCCGGAAGCGATCTCCGGCGCGAAAATTGCGCACGCTCAAGCCTGCAGCCACCCCTTGGAGATCAAAGACCGCTTCCCAATCATTCTTCGGCCGCCAATGGGTCGGACGCGGATGAATCGAAGTGCGAATCCGCACGCCAGCTTCACGAATGACCAAGTCTTTGTCCGGAATCAAACGATAATTGTAACCTACGGGCCTGATCTTAAATTGCCGCTTCTGCAGCCTGACGACGCCGTACTCTTTTGCCACCTCCCACGCGCGGGGCAAGGACACGCGGCCCTGCGCGGGGCCTTCGGCAATCAATCTTAAACAAGCTTCCACATGATCAAAACTTAGCCCCAAAATATCTCCGCCATTCTCGTCGAGCCAAAGGCGCAGCAAACGGCGCCGCAGAGCCTTTTCCTCGCGCAGAAAGGAACGCGCATCGATTTCGTAATTCCGCACAACACGCTGAAGGCGGGCCCGCGAGAACCCCTGCAGGACTTTTTCTTCTTCCCATAACAGGTCGCACAACTGCGCCAGCCTTATATCCAAATGATAATCCGTTCTTCTTCGCAGTTCAGGAAGCAGCCGCAAGCGAATCCAGTTCCTTAAATAGGACGCGTCGAGATTCGTTTTATCCTGGCGAAAAGGGATGCCTTTCTTGTTCAGGTAAGCGATCACTTCTTTCTTGGAAGTTTCAATGAGCGGTCGGATCACCGCAAGAGCCGCAGGCGGACCGTTGTCGCCCAGCGCGCGGATGGGCGGAATTCCGCCCAAGGCTCGCCGTCCTCCGCCGCGCAAGATCCACATCAGCAAGGTCTCCACTTGATCATCGCGCGTATGGCCCGTGGCGACTTTGCCGCAGCTCGTTTGCCGCATGACCGAAGCAAAAAATTCGTATCTTTCCTTTCTACCGATAGCTTCGATGTTGCCCCTGCCTCTTTGGATTTTCGCCGCGGGGATATTGACTTCCTTGAGGTGAAAGCGGAGACCCAGTTTCTTTGCCAGGCGCGCCACAAATCGCGCATCTTGCGCCGCCTCTACGCCGCGAACTCCGTGGATCAGATGGGCGACTTCGAGATGCAGGTTGAAATCGGACTGTAGGCCAACCAACAAATGTAACAGGGCAACGGAATCCGGACCCCCCGAAACTCCGACCAGCACGCGATCGCCTGGAGAAAGCAACGCATACTTGCGGATCGTCGCGGCGAGCTTCGACTCGATTTCCATGATTGCAGCAATTTTGCGTGGTCCATCAGAACAAATCAAGCAAAAGCTAACGTCGTAACAAGCGCCCGGAGACTCCCGTTCAATGAATCTCCCGGCAGCAAGCTGACAGGGTATCGAAGGACACTTACGAATTCATCGCGATGTTTGTCGGCCCCGAATGCTTTTGTCGTGGTTCGACGCTGCTCACCGCGGCCCTGAGGAGCCTGTCGAAGGGGCGGAGGTCCGGTCATAATCTGGATTCCCGATAGCGGCATTCGGGAATGACAGAAACATACACAGCCGATTGACCGCGATGATACTCGCAGGGCGACCGCCATTCTTCTCGCAGTACTTTGCCACCGGGCAACGACTGCATTGGGGTGAGATCGGCCCGGCAGAGGTGCTGGCCAAGGAAGCGAGGTGTGTCCGCGCAGTAACTTAACTCAGCGCGGCTTTCTTTTTCCTCCTCGAATGAGGGAGAGCTTCGCATGCTTTCGGCTCTTCTGCTCTTCCAGGAGGCACTCCCAATCGATCAGAGTGAGATCATCCTCGGCCGGGCTTGACTCGCAGTCATAGTGCCGCAGAAATCTAACAAAACTGCCGAATTTTTTCTCGTAGGTCTTAATTTTCTTGTCGATCTCTTTAGCCGAGAGGAAAGAGTAGTCCACCTCTTTCTCACCTTCGGTGCCCTTTACGGCTAATATCCGGCTCATTGGATAATCTCCTTGATCTGAGGCAGAATCGTCTCGATTAGCGCTTTCAGCTCTTCTTCACCGTGAATTGAATCTTTGAACGGAGTGGCAAGTTTCAGATGCAAATGAGGTGAAGCCATCTTCCTGCCCCGTTTTATTTCGTGACTATCATAGCGCACTTCATCATACCACCCATTGGTTTTTCGATAAAAACGGATCTTGTACTCGATAACGGTACCAGACTCCTTATCCCTAACCGCGACGTTCAGACACTTCCACTCGCCTGGCTCTTGGCGCATCGCGTGAGTATCTCAGAATAGAGAGTGACCGGCAAACACGGCTTCTTCAGTCCAGTGATATACACCCCATCATCGATGAACCCTAACCCCCACCTTGTCACAGTATTTCACCACCGGGCATTGGCTACACTTGGGTGAAATGGGATGGCAGAGGTGCTGGCCGAAGGAAACGAGAAGATCGTTGTATTCGATCCAGTACTGCTTCGGTAACTTCTCCCGCAAGGCAAATTCTGTCTCTTTAGGATCTTTGGTCTTAACGTAGCCCCACCGGTTCGAAATGCGATGGACGTGGGTGTCCACGCAAATCCCCGGCTTGTTGTAACCCAGGGTCACAACGAGATTAGCCGTCTTGCGTCCTACACCTTTGAGCTTCAGCAGCTCGTCGATTTCGTCGGGAACCTTCCCGCCGTATTCTCGGATCAACCTCCGGCAAATTTCTCGTATGACCTTGGCTTTAGTGTTGTAGAACCCGACCGGATAGATGGTCTTGGCAATCTTTTGCTCGGAGAGGCGGAGCATGTTCTCCGGCGTGTCCGCCAGCGCGAAGAGTCTCTTCGAAGCCACCGCGGTCGTCGAGTCTTGCGTACGCAAACTCAGGATGCATGAAATAAGCACGCGAAACGGGCTCCGGTAAGTCTCGGCCATCAAAGTCACGATGGGCGTCTCCCACTTCGGCACCTCCCGGCGTAAAATTCTAATCGCGGCGTGAATCTCTCTGTCCGTCATAATGTTTTGAACGTTTTGAGCTTTTTGAACGACTTGAACTGGTTCAAACCGTTCAAATAGTTCAAGCTGTTTAAGCCGTTCAATCTGGTTTTTCAAACCTCGATGGCATAGGATTCAGGCAAGGTCTCGTAACACAAAATGTTCCACAGATAAACTCCTCATGTCTGCTGAACGAATCGGGCGGATTCTTAGCTCCCGGACCCCTCTGAGCCTGCAAGCTCAAGATTTAAAGCCGGCCGCGGTTCTTGTTCCGCTGCAAGAAAGGGAAGATGGCGACCACTTGGTTTTAACTCGTAGAGCGGCACACCTAAACCACCATCAAGGTCAGATTGCTTTTCCGGGAGGAAAAGTCGAGATCGTGGATCCCAGCGCTCTGGAAACGGCGCTGCGTGAAAGCCACGAAGAAATCGGGATCCATCCCCAGGATGTTCGGATGTTGGGTCGGCTGGATCAGGTCGTCGCCGGTTACAACTTCCTCATTACGCCCTTTGTCGGAACGATTCCCCACCCGTATGAGTTTAGGCTCAATTTGGATGAAGCTTCGGAAGTCTTTACGGTGCCCGTTCGCGAGCTGCTACACGAGAGGCGGTTCAAGTTAGAGCCGCGCGCATCGACTTCAACACGCCGCGATCCCATCTACCATTTCTACTACGACGATCGCGATATCTGGGGGGCAACCGCAAAGATCATCGCCCAGTTCCTGGAACTCGCATATGATTTCAAAGCTCAATAAAGCGCTCACATTCCTCTTACTGGCCCTTGCTGCCTGCGGCCCAAAAAACGCGGTTTATCTCCGCTATGGAAATCAACTGACGCAATCTGATCTGCGGGAAATACTGGGCAAAAACCCGCTTGCTCCGAGCGAAAACATCAAGGTCGTGACCCTGGGAAAAGGCGAAACGGTCAGTCACCATATCGTACAGATTCGAGACCGCGAGACTCCGCATGTCCACAAGGATCATGATCTCACCGTGGTCATCATTAAAGGCGGAGGCTACTTGATCTTAGAGGATAAACGCATCGAGCTCGCCGAGAGAGATGTCCTATTCATTCCCCGCAATATCGTTCATTATTTCGTAAATGTTTCCCGTCAACCCTCCGTTGCTTTGGTTATTTTTTCGCCGCCCTACGATGGTAAGGACAACATTCCGGTAAAACCCGCCAAACAGCGTTGCTAATTTGACGGGGCTTGGACTTCTCTTCGCGTGAGTAGCCCCTCCCGGTCTCACCGTATCGTAAGCAGCGGCTCAGGAGATACTTTTTTGCACATGGTATCCAAAAAGGTACAACCGGCTCGAAGCCGTTGAGTGCTTTCGCTCGCCCGACAAGGCCTTCTCAGATGCCAGCATCTCTCGCGTAGGGCGGAGATGGCATTAGAACTGGCGGAATGTCTGCTCACGGAAAAAGCAGGATGAGAGTTGACAAATCAATCTGGCCACGTGTATTTACTTGGCTCAGGAATTGCTTTTTTCTAAAAAATCTACCCAACAACTTTGAAAAATGGAGGAATGTACATGGCTCGTAGTATCCCTGGCGGTATAGAAGTAAAAAATTTCGTTCAGATAAGAAAATTTCTGGAACAAATCCTCAAGGAACTAAAATCGGCAGGAGCGAAGCGAGTCGTGACGCGGCTTAACAACTCCAACAGTGCTCAGCCCGCTCCCCATTTTGTGGGAATTGTCGAGGACGGTGATCTCAGGAAATTAAGACTCGGCCGCAATGAACCGGATGCCGGCCTCTTTCGCTTTGGTGACGATAACCCGTCAAAAGTCTACAATGAAACCGTCTCTAACCCGGAGGGAGAGATCGGCAGGCGAAACTGGAAGGGTAGGGACTATGCCGAAAAGGGCGGAAATGCGAAAGCCTTAGGCCACGAGATCGGGTGCGATTATCAAAGGTTTATTGCCATCCGAGTTCCCGTTGCGGGCGGTCAGCACCAACACGTGGGAACCATCACGGTTGGTTTTATGAAAGATCCAAGTTCGCCCCGAGTGCAAACCGTCATGAAAAAATGGGCCCAGAATCCGAAATCCAAATTCGTGAAGTTTCTGAAGGACAACTTCGCCCTTGGCGGGCCGACGTTCTAGATAATGCCCCGGCCGAAAGCCAGCGAGGAGGGGAAGAAGAGGGATGCACGGAAAGGTCGAGAGACTAGGCGTTCTTCTCCGGGCCGCGGTAAGACTCTCTCCGCTCTCCTCGCTATTGCGGAAACCGCAACTCAGGCCCTTGATCCCGAAGAAATCCTCAGCGGCACTCTTGATAAGTCGCTCGAGATCCTTCGTTTCGACATCGGCTATATACGCATTTTGGACCCCGAAACGGGAAATGTCGTTGTCCGCGCGTCTCGAGGTCTTAAAGCGCCTGAACACCCGTCGAAAACCGTGGCATTGCACGAACCTCAACGCCATATCGCTAATATTATTTTTGAGACCCGGAAGCCTTACATCTGTCCCGACGTTCGCAGAAATTCGACCTTTAGGAATCGTACTATGGAGCGGGAAGGCGTAATCTCTGCCGTCTACATTCCCGTCATGTCGAAGACGCGGGTTATCGGCACTTTGGCTCTGGGCAGCCGTAAACGGCGTAAGTTTTCCCGGGAGAAAATCCATCTCGTGTCGGCCTTCGGATTTCAGTTGGGCATGGCGCTGGAAAACGCTGAGCTTTACGACGAGCTAAAGAAGGGCAAAATCTATATTGAAAACCTCGTGGAGAATGCCGGGGACGCGATCATTTCCACGGACGTAAATGACCGCATCCTCACTTGGAACCGCGCCGCCGACGTGATCTTTGGCTACGGGAAAGAGGAGACGACCGGGCAGACGCTTGAAATCTTACTGCCGCCTGGCCGTCCTCAGGAACTCGAAGAAATCAGGAGTAAGGTCTTGCTTAGGGATGTGATCCGCAATTTAGAGGTGAAGCGGAAAAGGAAGGATGGAGTCATCATCGAGGTGGCTTTGGCCGTTTCACCCCTCAAGGATAAAGATGGCAAGGTAATCGGCTTTCTCCATTTAGCCAAAGACATCACCGAGAAGCAGCGCTACGAGAAAAGGCTTAGAGAACTCGACAAGATGAAATCGGACTTTGTGTCCAACGTCTCACACGAGCTGCGCACGCCCCTGACCGC
>JBOHVR010000347.1:0-3145 GCA_050735755.1 Binatia bacterium | reverse complement strand
TGATTGATGACCGGGACATCGAGCGCCTTCATCAGCGACCGGGTGTATTGGCTGAAGCGCTGCTGGCGCGGTACAAGGGGGTCGCCGTGGTGGAGGTATTCCATCTGGCGTTGCTTCATGTCGCTGGTAAAACCGACATCGTGATGCGGCGCGAGCAGCAAGCAAGTTCCTTCGCGCTTGAGCCACTCGCGAATCGCCACGATTTCCTCCGGCGCTGCCTCTTGCTCCGCCGGGAGATGGTCTAGGCCAAACACCATCAGCGTATCCGTATCGGCCAGAATCCGTTCGTCAATGGGCAGCCGGAATCCCGCCTGGTCAACCCGCTGGAACACTGCGACCGGATGGCCGGTGGCTTCGCCAACGATTTGCTGGAATAGGAGCGTGGAGCGGTGGAACAGTTCTAGGGTGCCATCGATTCCCTGGAGGAAGTTTTGCGTACTCCATTCGGGGGTCTCATACGCCGGCCAAGCTACTCTGCGGACCTCGGTCATGGTCGAGAAACGATTGTCCATTTCCTCGACATTTCGGCCCGCCTCCCATGGATAGCTCCACGTCCAGTAGATGCTCAGCCGGCGTTTACCCGGCGTGTATTTGCGGGGGATGTGGTTCTGATTGTAGGTGCGTGGGGGTTGAATGACGGTGCTCATGATCGGATCCTCCGACTACGCTGCAGTCTTTTAAGCGAATTGACGCCCACGGATCACTCATCGAGCATGACCGAGTGACGCGAGATATCGAAGCGCCTTGAGGCCGGGCAGAAAAAAATAAGCTCCGCCCCGGACGTTCGTGAAGGCCGGCAGCCCAGTGATTTTTTTCCGGATCGGACGCTTTGGGATTTTGTATTCCAAGGTACCGTCCTGGTTGCCGCAGACGGGATCGCGCTCGTTGCCGAGCTCGTGAAAGTTCCGGTCGTTCACCCAAACGTTCTGCGCGAACTCGAACTGCCGTATGAGACTCGCACAGATTATGAATGCCGCGATGCCGCGCTCGATACCGTCCTCCGGAGCTTCTTCTGGCAGAGGCGGCCCGTAGGTGCCGCCGCGGCGGATCATACGTCGCCGGTTCATGTTCGCCGCCGTGTCTCGGGGATTCATGCGGCGAATGTGCGAACCTAACGGTACAGCATAACCGTGCGGATCCATTTCCTTGTAGTTGAAGTCGTTGTTTCGTTGCGGATCGGCACCTAACGCCGGATCATCCTTCTCGCGTGACAGCACGAGTGGTGCCCCGCTGCGCCAACGCCCCATCAGCTTCGCGGCCATGAGTTCCTGTTCCTCCGGCGTTTTGCCGTGCTCGCGCAGAAAATCGCGAAAGGCGCCGACATGCTCCTGGAGGCAACGGTAAGCCATGTAGCTGCCGTTGCGACCGAGAACCTCGGGTTGCGGTGAATTGGCGATGACTCCGTCTTCGTCGGGATAACCCAAAATGAATTCACCCGGCTTGAGTGGTCCACCGGAGCCGGGTGTGGGCTCCTCACCGGCTCCCTCGATAACCGGCTGCGAGAGACGGTCGCGGTAGCCGAAGTGGTCGTGCGCGTAATCAAAAGGAGGCGTCGCCTCTAGATCTAAGGACGAGAGGACTTCCACTCCAGAGCACCGCGCTACGAGTTTTCGGTGCTCAAGCTCGCAGCGCTGGCGCTCCGCTGCATCCCGCGCAAAGAGGATGACGAGAGCATGAAGCGCCGGGCTGGCGAGATTTGCGACCCAATTGTCAGGGTGATTCACCCCTGTGTCGCCCAAGATCTCCGCTCTGGCCACCATGCCTTGCTTGAACTCTTCCGGAAACGTGGCCAGCGCGGCTTCGTCCATGCCCAACGCTCGCAAACCGTTCCAGGTGAAAGCCACCGACACCCACCGGTTGTCCTTTTCGACCGAAGCGCGAGCCTGTTCGACCGAATGCACCGTCTCAAGGACCGCCGCGAGCCAGGCGCGCCCCGCGACAGCGTTCCGAAACGAAAGAAATTCGTAGCGCCCAGTAATCGCCGGCGCGCGCGTCAAGAGAATATATTGTATGTCATCGAACTCGAGCATAACTCCTCTCCAAGCGTCATAGCGGCTGGTCGAACATGACGGTCCGCTCGTCCAAAAGGTCCGTGGCTTTGTCTCCCTGAACGACCAACTCCCGAGAGCGCATGTCGCTATTGTTTGCCTTTCGCCCAGGCCCAGGCCGCGATGCGCCACCCTTCGGTGAGCTTGCGCAACGCCACCGTGAAGACCGCGCCAGTCTGCGTAATCTGCTTGCCGTGAACTTTGAACTTCATTGTCGCGGGAACAACCACGTATGCGCTATCGCCGGTGATTTTGTTATGCAACGCTTTACCCAAAGTGACGAAATAGTCTGATGCACCATGTTGCTCACCTTCAACCAACACGTCTCTATACCAATCCTGAGGGGCTGTTGGCCCCTGCCACAGATGCGGCGCCATGCCGTCAAGAATTGATCCCGGGACAGCAAAAATCGCCGCCATCACCCTCGCGTCACCTTTGTTGAAGCCATCGATGTACTGGCGCACTGCCGCCATCGGATCGTTCGTGCTCATTTTTGTCATTCCTCTCTTCGTCGACTGTGGAGCGGTCGAGTCGTAGGTTGCTACTATTGCATTTGGTCGAGCGTGCCCGAGAACGCCACCTTGCGCTTCAACGACAATGTCCGGCTCAGCTCAAGCGGCCCCATGCGTGTCCCTCAGCCTTCCATACATCCCCCAGCTTTACGAATGTATAGGTGAGAGTTCCCGGCCGGGTGATTGATTCTCCCTTTTTCAGCGTGATCGTAAGAGTCGCGGAAATCGAAGCGTATGCGCGATTTCCTTTCAACCCCCACGCAAGTATGCCGTTGAAAGCTAACTCCTCTTTCTCTACCCCAAGGTCTTCAGCCCATTTTTCCGCATCGGCCCACCATTGAATCAAGGCATTCGGCCCTGTCCATCGAAACGGAGCGAAGCCGTCAATTACGACTAGGTCCCCTCCGTAAACGCTATTGAACAGGGTGGAGTTTTTGCTGTTGAATGCTTTGAACACCGTGTCTATCTGAGCCTTCAGTTCGCCAGGTAGCTCTTCCGGCATATCTACCTCGTTGTCATCACTGCATCTGGTCGAGCATGTGCGAGAAGGCCGCCTTGAGTTTAAGGGCCTTCGTGATTTCATCG
>JBOHVR010000346.1:0-15231 GCA_050735755.1 Binatia bacterium | reverse complement strand
TTTTTGGGCGACCCCAGGGGGTCGCCCCTACAGTTTTCATCCCGCTCGGTCACTTTCCCAAGTAGATGTTGGCGATTTGCTTGAGTGCCTTGTGCATGGTTGCGTGCTGCTCTTTGGTTTCGATGAATCTATATGTCGTCTTGTACTGCTTCAGGCGATTGGATAGAAACGACTCCTCTTCCGGCCACGCGAAACCATTTCTAGTCAGCTTCTCGAATAACGGATGGCCCTCCGTGGTGATCCAGGCCGCCCATAGACGAGCCAAGTTCGGATGCGGCGCCCCCTTTGGAATTATGAAATGCTCAATCTCGATGGGTATCTCGGAAGGAGTAAGCCAATCCACCGGCGCTCCCGCGAGTTTGCGGAAATCCGCTTGGCCGATGGTAGTCACCCCCAAGGTTGCCTGACCGGTTTCAATGGCCGCAGCCACGCCCGGCGATCCTTTAGCAAAGACAGGTTGGTTCGCTTTGATTTTACGCGACAGCTCCAGCACTTTTTCCATGCCCCAGAAGGGAGCGAAGTAGTGAAAGGGAGAACCGGCCTGGTTAACAGCCATCTGTCCACGCCATTTCGGGTCTGCCAGTCCCTCCCACGCCCGCGGCACATTCGACTCCTTTACCCGGTCCGGTCTATAGGCGATGCAATAGGCTAAATGCCAGTAGTCCAAGACCTTGCCACGAAATTCCGGGATAACGTGTTCCACGCGTCTCTTGATCGCGGGAAACTCGCGACCAAAGGTATCGATCCAGTCAAAATTCTCGAGCGCGCCTCTTTCGTTCAGTATGTACACCGTATCCGACGAACCCTGGCCGATATCGACCTCTACACGTCCCGCTTGAGCTCCTGCCAGAACACGGGGCGTAAAATCCCGGGTTCCCATCGGGACCTGATTCACCTTAATGTTCAGGCCGAATCGTTTATTGAACGCCGCCACGATCTGCGGCGTCACCTCCTCTTCCGGCGTGTTGCTCCACAAGACGAGCTCCCGCTCTTTTTTTGCAGCCTCCAAGACCTGTTGGAACTTGCTTGTCTGGGCATCGAGTGACGAAGCAACCGCCAATGCTAACAACAGAACCGCAACCGCTGCTTGATGTCGCAACATTTTTTCTTGACCTCCGATGATCAATGTCATTAATCTCCAATTTTTTCTTCAGCGATAAGAATCTCTTCGGGAAACAGCTCCTCCAGCGGCTGCTTGCGCGCGGTCAGCCCCTGCTCCACCTCGAAGGCCTGCATCATGTCGATCGCTTTGGCGTTGGCCCTGATGCCGTAAGGGAACGGGTCATCGCCAAAGGTTGCCCGCTGCTCCTCCAAGTCGTCGCGACCAAAGACCAGAACCGACAGTGTCCGATTGTTGCTGCTGAGGCGATTATAGATCGGCTCCATCCATCGCTTCTTTGCCAATTCAAAAGCATCAAACAGACTGGTCGCAATCCAGGGGTGACGCTCTAACAAACTCTCCCGCACGACGATGAGATGATGCGGGGGAAACACGCCGTGCTTCTTAAAAAACCGCATCCCTTCCGCCTTGCGGTCGTCAAAAAGCAGTTTGCAATCAGGATGATGGAATAAGTCCACGTCGGAACGAATCACCTGTTGCCCGCCGCTCTGATAATGAGCCGCGTCCAGCTCGCCCCCTAACAGCATCTTGTCAAATGATTTTTCCGCGTAGTGGAACTTAAGACCCTGGGGCGGCGTAAAACCGCCCAGCGCGCCGCCGTGGCTGAATCGCGGCGTCCTTTCCATGTACCATTCCATCTCATCCGGCCGGACGCCGAACTCATGTTGCAAGGCTCCGCGCGCCCACACGGCCGCTGTCTGCTGATAGTCTCCGGTGCCTACCCTTTTGCCCTTGAGATCACTCGGCCTTTCGATGCCGGCCGCTTTGCGCACCACCAGCGTGGTCCAGGCAAATTGCCGGTTCACAAACACCGGTAACGCCCTAAAAGGCCAGCCCTTGGCCCGGGCCATAAGAAAGGAGGAAAAAGACATTTCCGCAACATCAAAGCGGTTGAACTTGAGCTGGGTGTAGAAAATCCCGTGATGATACTGATACTCCAGCGCGATACCGTCGGGTTTGACGGATCCGTCGATGACGGGCAGCAGCATATCCCAGTTAGGGTCCACGGACATTGTCAGTGTAAGGTCAGGCACGTTATTTTCCCCCTCTTATCCTTGCTCGGTTTGCAACTTTCGCGCTAGAGTTTGCCGAGAGCACGGAGCACTTTCTCCGCGGTAATGGGCAGTTCCGTAATCCGAACGCCCACGGCCTCGTAGATCGCGTTGCTCACCGCGGGAGCAATAGGGCTGATCGCGGTCTGGCCCATTCCTTTCGATCCATGGGGCCCCGGCCCGTCCCCGTTTTCCACCATGATCGACTTGAAATCCACGGGCAAATCTCCCAGCAGCGGCAGCCGGTACTGCAACGGGTTGCCATTTACCATCTGCCCATCGCGGTAAACCATCTCCTCATAAAACGTGTTCCCCAATCCCATAATGGCGCCGCCGTCCAACTGGCACCTGCACGACAGCGGATGAATCGCCTTGCCTACATCAGCTACATTCGCGTACTGCAGCAGACGTACTTCGCCAGTCTCCGTATTGACTTCCACTTCAGCCGCCGCGGCGCTGAGCTCCCAATGGGGCACAACTCCTTGCCATGGGTTATTGTAGCGCTGGGTACCGTACGATCCCTTTCCCATAATTGTGTACGAAGAGCCGCCTGCAGATACAATGTCACCTATAGAAAAACTCTTCTCGCCGTACAGAAGCCTACCCCCGGCGAAACTCCAATCTTCCGCCCGGCCTCCGATGAGCCGCGCCGCTAACTTTTGCAGCTCGCGCTTTAGGTCTTCACAAGCCTGCTCCGCCGCGCAGCCCAAAGATACGGTGGACCGAGAACTGCCAACGCCATGGTAATACGGATGAACGGTATCGGGATGAGTGACGCGAACCTGACTCTCGGGAACGCCAAGACTCTCAGCCGCAACTCGAGTGAGCATCGTGTAGATCCCCATCCCAATCTCCACACCCGCCTGCTCGACCGTGATGTTGCCGCGGGCATCGGCGCTTACCACAGCCCATGTCTCACTCGTTCCCGAAAAGCCATGACGAAACGTGGTGGCCATTCCTTTCCCCGTTACGCGATTTGAGTTGTTTCGAGGCGTCTTGCCGGCGCTGCGCTGTGATTTACCATCCCAACCAATCCCATGGACCGCTCGTGAGAGAAGATCGTCCATATCGGAATCAAAGGGACTTGTTCCGTCCGCTACCTTGTCACCGCGCCGGTAAAAGTTCTTCAGGCGAAATTCCATCGGATCGATCCCCAACTCGCGGGCAATCATCTCGTAGTGAGACTCGTATCCCCAAGTGGTCTGGGCCCGGCCAACTCCACGAAAGGCGCCCGACGGAACTTTGTTCGTATTGTAAGAACGCGCAATGACACGCAGATGCGGGATGCGATAGGGACCCCACGAAAGCGTCGCCGCGCGGACCGCGCTTCCTCCCGCTCCGCCGTAAGCGCCCTTATCGACCAACAACTCGAGATCCATGGACACCAGGGTTCCGTCCGACTTTACCCCGGTTTTAGCGCGCCATACGATCGAATGACGGCAAGTGGTGCGGAAACTGTCCTCGGCGGACGGCACGAACTGTACCGGCCGTCCCGTCGCCCGCGCCAGGAAAACCGCGATAAGATGCTCGCTTTCCAACTCCTTCGAGCCGAAGCCTCCGCCGACGTACGGCATCCGTACCCGCACTTTGTTCGGCTCAATACCAAATAGCTCCGCAATCTCGCGCCTCGCGGTGAATGGGTGCTGCGTGGGCGCGAAAAGCTCTACCTCGTCGTTGCGCGCCTCAGCAATACATATTCCGATGTTCTCGAGTGGATAGTGAAAAACGGTGGGAAAAAAATAATTCGCCTCGAAGATGCGGTCCGACTCACGAAAACCCTGATCCACATCGCCCCAGCCGAACTTAAAATCCCCGACGTGATTGGTCCCCCGCTCCTCGTGTATCAGCGGCGCGCCCGGCTTTACAGCTTCGCGGACGTCGAACACCGCGGGCAGTTCTTCGTACTCCACCTCGATCAAATCAAGAGCCTGCTGCGCAATGACAAGGCCATCGGCAGCGACGGCGGCGACCGGCTCACCCTGAAAACGCACCTTGTCCGTCGCGATAAAAGGGCGTGAGCGATGGCTCATGCTCTTCATGCGGTCGAGCTTTTCGCTGCTGATTACGGCGCGGACCCCGGGGAGCTGCCGCGCGGGCTCGGTGTTGATCGAGCGAATCCTGGCGTGAGAATACAGGCTCCGCAAAATGGCACAGAAAAGCGTGCCCGGAGGCGACGCGGCGTCCTCCGTGAACAGAGCTTGCCCGGTTACTTTCTCTCGGGCATCGACACGATGCGAAGACTCGCTCATCGACCTAGACTCCTTTGATGATCAACTGCACCCTTCCGATCCCGTAAAGAACACGAGGTCAACCCGGCAGGTTAGAGCTCTAATGTGCTCGGAGCAAAGGAGTCCTCGATCTTAGGGCGGCGGCTTAGAAGACCCTGTTCCAGCGAGTAATCAAAGAAAGTGCTCAACATCTCGGCGTTTTTCTTGATACCGTACGGGAATGGATCAGGGCCGAAAATCGCGCGCGTCTTCGCAAGATATTGCGCGCCGAAGATCAGCCCCAGGGGAATGCTTTCGGCCAGATGATCGTAAGACCACAGCTTAGATTTTTCGAAGGCGTCATATAAATTGAAAGCAAGCCAGGGATGTCGGCGGTAAAGCTCGCCGCGAATGACATAAACATTATTCGCCGGGATGTAACCATGCTGTTTGTAAAACCGCTCACCCTCGCCAATCGTATCGGCAAACAATGGTTTGACCTTATTCCAGTCGCCTTCGGCGCCGCGAATATGCGTCGTGCGATCGATGATGTTTGTCTCCCTCTCGAACCTCTTTTCGACCACCGCTACGTCCAATTCGTTACTGACCAACATGGAGGCAAGGCTCTTGTTGTCCGGCACCCGAGAAAAAGAAATCCCCTGGGGCGGAGTAAAGCCCGTTGCGCCGCCATGGCTGAGTTCTTCGGACCTCTCCATGAACCAGTGCACCTTGTATTGCGATACGCCGAAGTCGTGTTCCAGGATGCCTCTTGTCCAGACCGCGGCGGACTGCTGGTACTCCTCGATTCCGACCTTCTTGCCGGCAACGTCCTTCGGCTCTTTAATCCCGGAATCCACATGATAAGAAAGCTCCGTATGCATGAACCGCCGATTCGGAAAAACCGGAACTCCGACCATATCTCCTATCCCGCGTTCCTTGGCGATGAAATAAGACGAGATCGACATGGCCGCGATATCGTACTCTTGATATTTTAGTTGCCGCCAAAATGTTACCGCGCCCAATGAGCGCGTGGGGACAAGTTCCACTCCCTCCGGCTGAACCATTCCATCCAGCAGGGGCTGGATTCGATCGTTTCGCGGTGGGGCGATAATGCTCAGAGTTAACTTGGGCATATTTTTCCTTTCTTCTAGAATTCTTCCCGGCACAACTGCCCGCGTTCACTCGTTGGCACAACAGAACCCCAACGCGGCGTCATCGCGGTTGCTCCACGGACTGAATTTGCCTTTCTCAGACGTGTGGCTGGAAAACTAACACGGCCATTCCACGCTCGTCAACGTATTAGGGTCGGGCAGTGGTTCAATTTGATTGCACAACGTATCCGTAGGGGCAGGTCCCCGCGCCTGCCCGTTTTTTTGGGCGACCACAGGGGTCGCCCCTGCAACATTGATAGCGCGGGACACTAGAGCGCTTTATCGAATGAGCAGGACGGTTCTCGCACGCTTAGGTCCGTGGTTAGCGCCCGCTAGATAGACTTTGATAAAAGAGATTTTCTCCTCGTGGATGCCCGCAATCCCAGCTTCCTTTCACTTCTTTTCCACCTTCGGGAACCCCATTGCCGCTATCACCTTTTCCATAAGCTGCGGAACCGTGTCGGCTTCCTCCGGCGTGGAAACTGACACTCTCTTGCCGCTAAGTACGTTTGCTACTTCGGAGCCGCGAACATAGAGATTAGACTTCAGCGGATCGTGCTTATCGATAATTGCCTGGGCCTCTGGAGTAGCTAGAAATTCCAGCCACAGAAGACCAGCATACGGATGGGATGCATTGGCAATCACTCCATCCGCAACGGTCAGTCTAACCGGAACCGGTTCCAGTACCTTATAACCTAAGGATCTTGTGGCGTCCTTTTGCTGTGCCCGTACGGTCGAGTGCCAATTCATCATATGCGCGAGAGCCAAATCCCCCGCTACCATGGAACCCAGAGACCGCGCATACCCGATAGTCCAGATGGGCTCCTGACCTGCCAAAGCCTTAGCATAGTTGAGCACTCGCTCTGACCCCCAAGCAGGTATCATCGCCACCAAATCCTTTACGCCACCCCTAATTTCGACGCTAAACTTTTTTCCCTTGAACTCCGGTTTCAAGAAATCTTCCCAGGCATCTGGCACCTTCCCCGGTGCGATAAGATTCTTGTTATACGTGACAACGGAAAAAACGCTGGTGGGAAAGATGACGTTTCGCTTTCTTTGGTCCAGCATTCCCCTAGGAATCCGGAGCACACCGTGAGTCGCCATGCCCAGGACATCAAAATTCTTTTTATGCCCCTCATACTCATTGTAAAAATCCGCAGAGATATGCATGACGTCCCAGTCTTTAACCCGACCGCCTTTGAGCTCTAGGACGAAGCGCTGCCCTGCCTCCGCACCGGTGATCTCCTCCGCATGGACATCGATAGCGTAGCGTTTTCTGAACGCGTCGCTCATAGCTCTAATCGTGGGTGGCTCAAGGTTGCTCAGGGCCCGAAGCCTGCCTTCTTTTTTGGCCTTGGCTACTACCTCATCGTGGCTCGTCTCGAAGATAAACCCCTTGGCTTCCGCCTCTTGCTTCGCCTTCAGTAGAGCGGAGCTCGGCGCAGCCGGAAAAGAGCTTCGCGGGATCAATAGCGCCAGCCCAATGATTGGCGGCAACCAAAAAGAAACAAGCCTCATTTACCTCACCGATCGCAGTCAGTTGATTCTGGTCCTATTTGACTTCCGCGGTTGGAAAGCCGTAGGCCTTAGCGATCTGCTTTTCAATTTCTTCCCTTTGATAGAACCATTTCCAAGCAGCGACTGAAATTCTTTTTCCTTCGACGGCTCGCTTGAGAGCTGACCCATGGGCATAGATCGAACTTTTCAGAGGCTCCAATTCATCCAAACTTTTTTGAACTTCAGGGCTCGCCATATGCTCCAGCCACAACAGAGCCGCGTGGGGATTGACGGCAGTTCCGAGAATTCCCTGGCACTCATGCAGTCGCGTCGGAACGGGTTCGACCAGCGCAACTTCGAGGTTGACCGGATTCTTTTGCTTCAGGCGCATTGCCGAGTGATAGTTGGTCGCGCCGTGCATCGCATACTCACCCGCCGCGATACTCGCTAATATTCTCGTATGGCCGCGCGCCCACACTGGATTCTGGTCCCGAATCCTCCGGGCAAAATCCAGTACTTTCTCCAATCCCCAGGCCGGAGTTAAAGCGAAAATTGCGGCGGGAGCTACGTCCATGACAAATTTTTTTCCCTTCAATTCTGGTTTCAAAAGATCTTCCCAGACCTTGGGCACAAGCTGGGCGCGAAGCAGAGTGGGATTGTACGCCGCCGCATCGAGCGCGCTTCCGGCGGCGATGATGTTCCTGTTGTCGGGGTCAATCATGGGCACAGGAATTTTCAGAATCCCTCTCTCGCTCATAGCCAGTAAGTCATATTTGGCGATAAAACGAACATAGTCGCTGTAGTAGTTTCCCGTCAGGTAAATTGCGTCCCAGTCCCTGGCCGCAGAACCTCCCTTGAGCTCCAAAATGAAACGCAAGGCTGCGTCGAGCCCCTCCTGCGACTCTACCCGCTTGATTTCAATAAATGGGTACTTCGTCGCGAAGGAACTCACGACGGCTTTGAGCGTGCGCGACTCCAGGCCGCTTAAGATTCTGAGTTGGCCTTCTTTTTTGGCTCCGGCCACAATGTCGATATGGCTAGCGATAGACGTGTAACCCCCGGAGCCCCGCGCCTGGATTGTTTGTGGTTCCGCGGCTATAACGGCCGGCAGATTTCCCAGGTTACAGAGCCAACCGATGATGAGAGACAAAGCCAAAACTCTAAACCTGGACGTGATCATATGGAACTCTTTTGTTCGACGCCGGCTAGCATTGTGCGTTTACTCTAAGCTGCTCCTGCTGCCCTCCTGACGGCCGGCTGCAACTCCTCTAACCAAGCCAGCACCTCGTCGGTACTTTTGACGTCCGCCCGATTGGCGAGAACTTGATGGTATGGGATGTTTGCTCGGCTCGTCGCATCTGAAACAACGACCAACTCATAGCCGAGCCCCACCCCTTCGCGCACGGTATCGGAGACGCATCCCGTGGTAGCGTCCCCCGTGATAATGCAAAGGTTAACTCCCAAATTCCGCAAGAGCCGCTGCATGTGCGTCAGGCCAAAAGCGCTGTTGCCTTTCTTGTACACGCGGTAGTAACCCTCGGGAAGCTTTACGCCCTCCAGAATGTCCGCTCCCCATGTATCCTCGATCATGTAACCTACTCCCGGGGGAAAGTTCCGCTTCCACTCCGGCTCGTTAACGCGAAAAGCTTGCACGGAATGGGCGTCATCCGCCTGATCGAGTCGAACGGCGGTCTTGGCGTGGATAACGGGGAAGCCTTTCTTCGCCATAGCTTCTATGAGCCGGTTGTTGTTGCGAATGAATGACTCACGTTCCTCTTCCGCGGGTCCGGAGTTCTGCAATTCAACGCCATAACGCCGCTTTGATCCCTCCGGATGGTGGCCGTCGTTGTTCATAGCAACAATAATCATCGCGGGGCGGGACGCTGCGGCTGTTTCTCTCCGCTGAGCCAGGCCCTGCAAAAGCGAAACGATCTCATGGGTTTCTCTGACCGCGGCGCGCTTCCCAAATGTATCAAGATGCGGCGCGCGGATAGGAAAAACCGCATCAGCCGCGATGGCGGTGTCGAAGCCTAAAAGGCCCGCCATTCTTGTCGTATCATCGATACTGCCTGGCACACCGCAAAAGCCGGCCAAAATGCAGGTGTCCACTCCAAGGTTTGACAGGAGGCGATCGAGGTGCGTGAACTGAAAGGCGCTCAGGCTCTTTTTGGTGATGACGTAATCCTCCGGCTGCGGCGCAATTTCATTGGGAATCGCGGCTCCAGAAGTCCCTTCCACCAAAACCGGAACTGATTTACTCAAGCGCCTGAGCCATTTCGGCGGTAGGAAACAATCTCCAAAGTCCTGCCGGAACGCAGTCCGCACATAAACGACTGGTTTTTTGGCTTGACGCGCTTGCGCAAGCAGGCTCTGGCAGTTTGTCATGAGAACCTGGCGTTCCTCCTGCTCGATCGGTTGCAGCCCGAGTTCACCCAGCCCACCTCTTGCTGCCAATAAATCCTCTTGAACGTCTACGATCAGCAACGCAGACTTTGTCAAATCGACTTCCTTTATCATGGTTCGTCTCCTTTCCGTTGCACAGTTACGCAGGTTCCCCAAGCGCAAACGACTCGCCGGGGATTCCCTGCCCGTTTAAACACGTTTTATGGATACTTTTCTTTCGCCTGGCGCAGAAATCTTAGGTCGGCGGCATTTCTGGGATCTTCCTGACGAGCCGACTGCTTAGCCAGCCGCAATAGACCGGCCATCCAAGCCAGCCCTTGCTCTGTGATATCGGCAGTAAACTCCATGTTGTCGTAATGGTTTGCAACTTCTGCTTCATTGAGCCAACGGATATTTCGCGCGCCGATCTTCACCGCCTCTGCCTTGTTTGACCGAATGAAGCCAATGGCCCTGACGAAACCGTTCACGACTGCCTGCACCAGATCCGGCTTGCGCTCGATCGTCTCTGCGCTCGTGCACAGGCCGCCATCGTGCCAAACCGCCCCGGGTAGATGAAACACGTGAAAGCCGTGTTGGTCCGCGTATGTCTTATAGAGCATACGGCCGCAAACGGCATCGATATTGGCATCCGCGAACGCTTTGGCGCGCGCCACTTCGTCGCCCGGAACCAATACGAGATCCTTGCCGATCTCCCAGCGGTTCAACTGCGCAAGGTAGAGAATCTCGTTGCGCGAGGCGCCGCCCCCCGTCATCACGCGTTTTCCCCTCAGATCCGCCGCCGACTGAATACTCGGGCGAGCAAACATCGACGACCCCCTGGTGTTGCTTGCTGCCAACGCCTTGACGTCTGCCCAACCCAAGACGCGCGCTTCGATGGCGGTCGATACCGAGGTAAAAAACAAAGCATCGCCGCTGGCGCAGAGGTCCACCGTTTTGCGTTTTCCCCCCTCGACTCCACCACTCAAAGTATAGAGATAATCCAGCTCCGCGCCCTCTTGCTTGAAAAAGCCCGCTTCCTTACCGATATAGTAAGGAAGAAAAGTCACCGTTTCATAAGGTAAGGTAGCAAGCACAATTTTCTCCTTCGATGTCGTTCACGTCAGACACGATGCTCTATTAGCTGAAGTTATTTGAGCTCGGCGTTGGGGAAGCCGAACGCTTCGAGTATCATTTTCATGCGTCTGACCCCATCCTTATAAGTCGTAAAGTCGTTCAGAGCTATCTTTTTACCCTTGATCAGCTTAGCGACCTCACCGTCGGTATACATGCTTGATTTGACCGGCTCCACTTCATCCAAGATCTTCTGTCCTTCCGGGCTAGCTTGGTGTTCGAGAAAAAGGAGGGCCGCATTAGGATGTGGAGCGGTCTTCATTACGAAATCGTTCTCCTGGAGTCTCACCGGAGTTGGCTCAATAAGCTTACACACCAGCACCTTCCTGGGATCTTTCGATTGCGCTCTAACACAGGAATGATAGTTCGCCACCTGGTGCATCGGATATTCGCCGGCGAGAATGGCGGACAATGCCCGGGTCTGTCCTCTTGACCAAACCGGCTGTTGATCCTTTAGTTTGCTCGCGTAGTTCTTCACCCACTCATCTCCTAACACCGAAACCAGTGCTGCGTTGCAGTACGGACGAATATCTACGATGAATTTTCTCCCCTTGAACTCTGGTTTCAGGAAGTCCTCCCATTTATTGGGAACCTTATCAGGCGCGATAAGCTCTCTGTTGTAAGCCATACCGCACAGGGCGCTGCCTATGGATACTACCGTGCGATAGTCGGGATCCACCATTTTTGGATTGATGGCCAGCACGCCGTGCTGAGCCATGCCGAGAAGATCAAACTTCATGGCGTTTTCCGCGAACCGGCTGTACATGTCCTCCGGCGCGTGGACGAGATCCCAGTCGGTCGCCTGTCCCGCGCCTACCTCCATCAAGAATTTTTCCCCGTAAACAGCGCCGCTCAATTCCTCCATGTGAGCATCGATAAACGGGTACTTTTTCTTGAATGACTCGACCATAGGCTTATAGGTCTCGGGGTCGAGAGTGCTGCCCACTTTGATCTTGCCTTCCTTTTTCGCTTTGGCAACAATCTCGTCCCGATTGGAAGGAAAAATGAATCCCTTCGCCTCAGCGTCTTTTTTTGCTTTCTGCACGGCGCCAGTTTCGGCAGCAAAGGCGGGAAGAACAAACAGGCAGCAGACAAGCAGGTAACAGGCGGCAACAACCTGCGAAAGGATAGAGCTCATGTGATACCTCCAATGGACGGAACTCGAATTGTTTTTTTGTCAGGCGAGAATTGCTGGTTGTCACGGATCTTTGTCTTTCGGTTCCCAATCCGGCACTACGGCTACCACTTCCACTTCTAAAAGCATGTCATCGCGCATCAGGCCTCCCTGAAGCGTGGTGCTGGCCACCGGCGAGGTGAAATAGCTCTCGATTACCGGGCGCATTTTTTCATGGGTCTTGGCATTCGCTACGTGAACCGTACGCTTGATCACACTCTCGAACGAGCTGCCCGCTGCTTCCAAAATGCCTTTGATGTTTTCCATGGTTTGGCGTGCATGTTCTGCCGGATCAGCGACGTAACCGTCTTCCCCCGGACGCCGTCCGGATTGGCCTGTGACAAACACGAACGGTCCTACGCTGACCGCATGGGCGGAAGCGGGGCCCCGTGTCCGAGGGACACGGGATTCAGGAGCACTGATGACCGTTTTGCGCCAAGATTTGGCCATAGAACCTCCATATTACTGCACCTGAACCAAGCGGTAACGGGCGGACTCAGGATGGGCGTCCAACCACTTGAAATATTCCCAAGCCTCGGGGACGTCGTCCGGCCCTTTTCTTTCAACGTGAGGTCGCAACGCGATCGCTGGGATAGCCTTTGGTTCTCCTATCTGCATGGCGCGCCAGGTAAGCTCCGCCTGATACTCGGTATGGATGGCCTCCACGGTAGCCGTCTCCAGATTGGGAGCGGCAAACAGCATCCCGTGAGTGCGCAAATGCACTCCAACGTGATTGCCTAATTTTCGCGCTACCGCACGTCCTTCCGCAGGCACCTTGATCGTCGCATAGTCTTCATCGTAGACACCCATCGGCTCGGCGGCCGCGCCCGCTGGGCTGGGATGAAACACCGGCATGATGGTTTTTCCCGCGATGCCCATCATCGTCGACCATTTTTGGTGCGAGTGGATAACGCCGTTTACGTCCGGTCGCATGCGGTAAACCTCGGCGTGGAGCGCCCACTCGCTGACCGCAGTGACGTGCTCCGGTCCGATCACTTTATTTCCGTCAAAATCCAACGTGATGATATCCTCCGCGCGAATACGGTTCATGTGGATGTGCGGCCACGGCTTGATGAGAAAAGTATCGGTGCCGGCAATACGGGCGCTGGCATGTCCGGAACTCGTTGTAAGACCCGTGGCAAACATGATCCGGTGCGAAAGCGCGACAATCTCTTTCAATTCATCGAGGTCTTTTGTGCTCATTCTGGTCAGCTCCTGTAGGTTATTTCACGAACACAACGCTAAAGCTGGACACACCTGATGCGCAGCACGTCGGGATCCTGATCTGCCCACTTCATCTGGTTGGACCAATTATCGCGCGTTATACCGCCACGCTTCTCGGCTTCCTTTGGGACGAAACGTTTCTCGACAATCGGCCGCAGTATGCTCATGGGAAGTTGCTCGCGCTCTCCGGCCTGCATCGCGAGCCAGTTTAGCTCGGCTTGATGCTCAGCGCGGATAGCCGTTAAAACGGCTTCCTGGACTGTGATCCCGACAATGACTACGCCGTGGTTCTGCAGGTGACAACCCACTCCATCTCCCAGGGTCCGTGCGACCGCCTGTCCTTCCTCCACGGTGCTGAAAGTCCGGTAGCCTTCTGCGTAAACCGCGTAAGCCGGGACCACGGTCGATGATAGAGACGGGTGATGCACCGGCAATATGGTCTGACCCGCGATGCCAAATACCGTGACCCACTTTTGCTGCGTGTGGACGACACCGGCCACGTCGGGTCGCGCCTTATAAATTTCAGTATGCAAAGGCCACTCGGCGGGGGCCTGTTCTCCGCGCGCCGCTTCAACAATGTTGCCTTTGAGATCCATTGTAATAAGCATCTCGGCGGTCGTTTGATTCAGGCCCATATGAGATCTGGGCCTGATCAGAATCCGATCGGTGCCCGGAATGCGAGCGCTGGCCTGGCCCATGTAGCTCGCGAGTCCGTAATAATGCAACGCGCGGTTGCCCAGGGCCACTTCCTCTTTTAGTGCTCTTTGATCTTCTGCCTTCATGAATGCCAACTCCTTTCGTGGTTGTGACAGCACCCTTGGTAGCAACTCATTTTGGTGAGCGCCCGTTCCACCTAAAATCGCAAAAAGAAAGATTCTTCGCTCTGCTCAGAATGACAAGTGGCGGGATTGTCATCCTGAACAAAGTGAAGGATCTAGACTGAAAATGAGCCAGTAGCTACACCTTATGCTTGTTGACAAGCTCTATTAGCTGATTACCCGCGCATAGTCTAGGAACCCCCTGGCAGCCCAATGATTTTGCCGTGTATTTTGATGTATTCAGTCGATTTGTTCAGGCACTCGACATCGCAAACGGCCATGTATTTGCCCTGAGCTAAAGGACCGATATCCACGCCGGGCCTCCAGGGAAATTCGCGATAACGCGGTTGCTCACCTTTGGCCGCCAGCCACACCACAAAAAGCTGCGTGGTGGCCGGCGTCCTCGACCATTTAACGACATGAATTTGCGTGCCGAATTCCATCGCGAAAGGATCGGGGAGAACAAAGCCCAACGGCGCGCCCGCTTCGATTGCTCTCATCGTGCTATAGTAATTGACTCCGCAAAACATTGAATACTCGCCCGCGGCAAGCTTTTCGATATTTGCCGTTTGCCCGCGACCAAGAACAACTTTGTTTTTGACGAGGCCTTCCAGCCAGTTCAGGTACCACTCCCTGGTTTTTGAATCATGTTGAAACGCATTCAACTTCGGGCGGGGATCGTACAGAACTTTTCCCTGCCACATGGGATCCAGGCAGTCTTTCCAGCCCTTCGGAGCTTTGTCGGCAGGAACTGTACTCTTGTTGTACGCAATTCCTCTTGCCAGGCCCGTCGTCGCCATATATTCGTCGTTGGGATCAACGATGCGTGGGTCGGGAGTGGTCCATCCCTTAGGAAGTGCTTTGATCAGCGCCTTGTAAGAGAAGGGCGGCTTAGGGAATAGACCTGCTTTGGCGTAATCCGGCCAGCTCTCGTGGGAGATGTTGAGTATGTCAAACGGAGGATTTCTCCCAACCTTTGCCTCCATGAGCATGCGCTGCATTTCCTCAGTTGTTCTCAAGCGCTGGAAACTTGGTGCCTCAATAAAAGGGAAATCCCTCTTAAACCCGGCGAGCACCGGCTTCGCCTCACTGTTGGTCCAGTCTGTTCCGATGAGCACTTTGCCGCCTTTCTTGGCCATCTCAGCCCTAGACTCTTCCACCAAGCGGTTAAACAGATCGCTCTGCGCTAGGGCCGAGTCGGGCCGGGCGCCAAGCCAGCCGAAACAGAACATAAGTACCAACAGAAGAATTATTCTCTTGCTTATTTGCATGTCTCGCCTCCTTGAAGCTAAGTTGCCCCGTTCATTTTTTAAGCTCTGCCTTGGGAAAGCCGTAGGCCGCGACGACCTTCGCCTGCCATCCGTCCAGCTGCTGCTCGTGTTCCCAACCCACAACCGAGAGCTTTTTCCCCTTGAGCTCTTGCTCTACCGCGCCGCCACGCACATAGATGGAGGAGGCCAACGGCTCCTTCTCGT
>JBOHVR010000345.1:0-2991 GCA_050735755.1 Binatia bacterium | reverse complement strand
TGGGCTGCTCCGCGAAAAACGGCACGACCTCGGCGCAAAAACCTATGTAAGGATCCAACGCGAGACTGTCGGTGATCTCGCCGGTGCCGATGCGGAAGAAAAAGCGCCGGTGGCGGCTGAGCAACTCATCGGCCTCCGCGATCAAATCCTCCACATTGCTGAATACTTTGAGCGCGGGATTTTGACCCAGGTACTCCTGCAGGTAACAATAGCTGCAATCCATCGGGCAGTTGCTGGCGAAGTTAATGACGAAATAGTTACAGCAAACCTGCCCGTCGCTGCCCGGGCACTTCTTCAGGAACTCACCTTTGTGCCGCGTCAAGAAAAGATCCTGTTTGCCGCTGCCAAAGGGATCGGGTTCCGCCCTGAGTTGGGACCCGAAAGCTGAGAGGCTCTCGACCACGTCGAACGGAACATCAGGAAGGGCATTTCTGATATTGCGGAAGATGGGACTGGCCTCGGAACCGGCTTCAACGATTACGCGGTTGGGTCTAAATTCCTTCATCTTTTCCCTATTCGCTCTGGAACGCTCCCGCCGTCGAGCAACTCAAAAATCTCTCTAACTTCGGTTTTTTCTGCGGCCTCGGCCAGCTCCGCCAGCAGTTGCCGGAGCTCTTGATAGCTACGTGCTTTCAATTGAAGCGTTAAAAAACCCCCTTCCAATCCGACAGGAACAGCAACCTGCGCCTGAGGTTTGAGCTTGAGCGCCTGGATTCGCTTGGTAATTTCCGTCTCGATCCGGCTCAATCGCGGGAATCGCATTTTGCGCAATTCCTGTTTCACGCGCTTCAACTTGTCGTTTCGGCCCAAGCGCGGATCCGTCACAATCGCGTCCAACGCTTCTTGTGCAAGCACATCCTTCATCGTGATTCCGTCCCGCAGGGCGATTTCCTGCAACCAATCCAGCAGGTCGCGAGCGTGGTTCTCGCTTGCTCCAAGCGCGCCGACGATACCCATGAACGCGTGTTGATCCCCTTGTGCCAGAGACGCGAGCCGCTTGATTGTGGCTTCGTGAAAGCCTTTTGCGCGGGCGTAATCTAAGGAAGGTGGATCCATTGAGATCGGTTCAGCCCGCTTGCGCCAGGAATGCTTCGAAGGATTGTGCCATCTCTTCATTGCCCCTCCTGCGCGCCCCGCGGCTCAGGATCGCAACTTTCCGTCTGAGGACTTCGAGGACCCAGTCTCTCTTGTCCGCTTCCAGTCCTGAATCGAGGAGTTTCTGCAGCGCCGCAACGCGGAACCGGTCGAGCCCCCAGATCGAGCGCGAGAGTTGATCCCGGTGTCCTCCTCGTTTGATCACCAGAGGCTCGGCAATTAAAGGCACGGGGCAAAATTTCGCGATTCGGAGCCATAGGTCATAGTCTTCACACGCCGTGAACGCCTCGTCAAATCCGCCGCTTGTGTCAAAAAGAGCGCGCGTCATCATCACGGCGGAGGGACTGACCAGACACAGTTCAAGGCTCGGGCGAAAGATATCGCCCGAAGGCTTGCGGTGCTTCGTCCTGGGATTGACGCGCACCCCACGGCGAAACCAGATTTCCTCGGTTTGGCAGATCTGCGCGCGCGGATTCTCTTGCATAAAAGCCGCTTGCACCTCAAGTTTGCGCGGCAACCAGAGGTCATCCGAGTCTAAGAACGCCAGGTATGAACCCGCGGCACAAAAAACACCGCGATTGCGCGCTGCTGCCACGCCGCGATTAGGTTGAGCGCAAACTCGCAGCGCCTCTCCATAGCTTGTTAAAGCTTCGGCAGTGTCGTCATCGGACCCGTCATCAACGATGATGAGCTCGAAGTTGCGGTACGTCTGCGCCAGAACGGAATCCACGGCGTCCCGCACCATCTCACGGCGGTTGTAAGTGGGGATAATAACGCTAACCAGCGGCGCCACGATCTTCTTCCTAGCTTTCAAAAAGCCGCCAAGTCAAGCGAACTGCGCGTCGCTGTGTGTAAAGATGGTTTGGTTCGTCACCCCAGCCGACCCAGAGGACGTCCAACTGCATCTGCTCCGCAGCGTCGCGTTGCCTGCCATCGCCCGTCGAAGCGGTCATCACAGATCGTTTCCCGAGTAAGACTGATTGAAGGACTTGTTGCACAAAGGGAAGTCGGGGACGATGTTATCGACGAAAGCCAGCGAGAGCGCGGGCCAGTCTACAAACGATGGTGTCGAAATCAAGAGGACGCTCAACCTAAAGCGGATTATCCACCGCGGTCCACGGGGTCACTCCCCCTGTCCCCTTTATTTACGGCTTGGCGCGCAAAGTCCTCATCATGATCGCGTAGCGAAGCTCCTTCACCGGCGGAATTGAATGCTGCCAGATCTCTCGCGAAGCTCGGCTCATTAAATAAATCGAGCGCGGTTGTAGTTCGATCGATAATCTTTCGTCGCGATTTATGTTCTTCGATCGGACGCGGTTATATTTTCGCAACCTCATCCGGCATGCCGCGCCAAGGGAGATGCCAACCACAACGCCAAAATGCGGAATATCCCGATGCCAGCCAATCGGGGATCCGGTAGAATATTCAATGATGGACGCTTGAACTAGACTGTTCGGATCAATGTTGAAGAGCTTTCCGGCGCGTGCCCGGACCGGTAAAAGAAATGCCGGCAGGTCTGGAGCTGTTGTGATTTCACTGGTTCCGAACTCGTACTGCCAGCCAAAGCTGGCTGTTCGCCGCTTGCCGGTAAACTGATAATATTTAAACGGCGTAAGGTAAAGTTTCTGAATCTCCCCGATAAGTTCGTGCTCTTCCCCCTCGGAGATAAAGTTTGGGTGATAAATAAATCCATCTGGAACTTTTGCCGGGACTTCAAAAAGACTGAGGTCTCCATTTACTCTGGGCATACCCTTATAATGCCATGACCCGTGAAAAATTTAATTGCCTGCTAAGAATTTTTTGGCCTAAGGCAAGATACTCAACTCATGAGGTCTGAATCCCGCGTTTGCATCTGCGACGAACCCGGTCCAGTGGCTCGACCAAAAGGATGAAGCA
>JBOHVR010000344.1:0-2908 GCA_050735755.1 Binatia bacterium | reverse complement strand
GGGAACAGGACGGCGCGAACCCGCGGCCGATCAAGATCGAAGTGTCGTGTGTCGATAAACCCGGACTCCTGGCGGCGATCAGCGCGGCTATCACCAGCGCCGACGTCAATATCTCGCGGGCCCAAGTGCAAACCTTTCCCGGAGAGCGAGCGCTCAATATCTTCGAGGTTATGCTGCGAGATTCCGCGCAGTTGAACCGCGTGTTGCGCAACGTTGCTCGGGTTAAAGGAGTCTTTAAGGTGGAAAGGGCGCGAGGTTAAGCGACTTTCTGGACGCGGTTCGAGCGAATACAACGCGTGCAAACACGGATGCTGCGGACCGCACCGTCGATCATCGCTTTTACCTTCTGGAGATTGGGCTCCCAGACGCGCTTGGACTTGTTGTTGGCGTGACTCACGTTATACCCGACCGATCTCCTCTTGCCGCAAATGAAACAAATCCGTGCCATGGTTAGCTGCCGCGAATCCTTTCTAAGATTTTGGTTGTGGAGTATCCTTCCAAATAGGGGATGACTTGCACCCTTCCGCCTTTTGCCTCGACTAGTTCCCGTCCGACTACCTGGTCCCGAGACCAGTCGCCGCCCTTTACCAGCACATCCGGCTGTAAATCTTGGATGAGGCGACAGGGGTCAGCGTCGTCAAAAGAAGTCACATAATCGACCATCTCTAAGGCCGCCAAGAACTCGGCTCTTTCCTCGAGAGATAAGATCGGGCGGCGGCTCCCTTTGAGCTGACGAACGGAGTGATCCGTGTTGATGGCGACAACCAAGAGATCGCCCATTCTTCTCGCTTCTCTTAATAGATGCAGATGACCCCGGTGTAAAAGGTCAAAACAACCGTTGGTGAAGACGATCTTTTTTCCGCTTTCTTTTTCTTGGGCCAGGGTTTGCTTGAGTTCATCAACGGATCGGACCTTGGAGCGCACGCTTGCATGCGTAGCATTTCCACGCGGTGATTTCAATGTCACGAAGAGTGCAGCAGGGGTTTAAACACGTATCTTTGGCCGGCTGGTCTTCTTGACCCCGCGGAAAAATTTCGCTAAGTTTCCTTCAGCGTTAGGAGGTCCGCGCGCGACGGGCCAGGAGGGTGGCATGGAATATCGTGATCTCAGAGACTGGATTCAAAAAGCGGAGAAACTGGGCGAGCTTAAAACACTGACGGGCTGCGATTGGAATCTCGAAATCGGCGCCGTCACGGAGCTGGTTCATCACCGCGAGGACGGTCCGGCTGTGCTTTTTGACGAGATCAAGGATTATCCGAAAGGCTATCGCGTGCTGTCGAACTCGCTCAGTACAAGAACCAGGCTAGGACTGACCCTCGGGCTGCCCGCGGGTGAAACCAAAATGGACTTCGTCCGTAGCTGGAAGGAGCGCTACAACAAGATTAAACCCCTTCCTGCGAAAGTGGTTAAGACCAGCCCGTTGTTAGAAAACGTTTTCACGGAGAAAGACGTCAATCTTCTCAAGTTTCCAACTCCGAAATGGCACGAGCACGACGGGGGCCGCTACATCGGGACGGGAAGCATCGACATCACGCGCGACCCTGACGAAGGTTGGGTTAACTGGGGCACCTATCGCGTGATGATCCACGACGAGAAGACAGTGGGGTTCTACATTTCTCCCGGAAAGCACGGGCGCATCCAGAGGGAGAAGTATTCCAGCACGGGCAGAACCTGTAAGGTTGCGATGTCCTTTGGGCACGATCCACTGACGTTCCTGGCCGGAAGCATCGAAGTGCCCTATGGAGTTTCCGAATACGAGTTTATTGGCGGCGTTCGGGGCGAACCTTGTGAAATTATTGAAGGCGAATACACAGGTTTGCCGATTCCGGCGAATGCGGAAATTGTCATCGAAGGGGACGTGAGCTTTGATGAGCCAAGAACAGAAGGTCCCTTCGGCGAATGGACCGGCTATTATGCCAGCGCGGAACGGCCCGAGCCGATTGTGAGAGTCAAGCGGCTCTATCACCGTAACAACCCAATCATCCTGGGCTCGCCTCCCGGCAGGCCGCCGGCAGAGCTGGGCTGGTATCGCACTTATCTCCGGTCGGCCATTATTTGGGACGAGATTGAAAAGGCGGGCGTGCCGGATGTCAAAGGCGTGTGGCTGACCGTGTCAGGCGGAAGCAGGCTGATTTTGGTTGTTTCAATCAAACAGCGGTATCCCGGTCATGCGCGTCAGGCCGCGATCGTGGCCTCGCAGTGCCATGCGGGTGCTTACCTCGGTCGGTACGTGATTGTTGTAGACGACGACATCGACCCGACAAACACGGATGACGTCCTTTGGGCCATGGGAACTCGTTCCGAGCCCGAGTCGGATATTGAGATCATCCGGAGGTGCTGGAGTGGTCCTCTAGACCCGGTGATCCATCCAACCAAGAAGGGCTTTAACTCGCGCGCGATTATCGACGCCTGCCGGCCGTTTGAGTGGATGAAGGATTTTCCTGTGGTTGCGGAATCCAGTAAAGACGTCCTTCAGGCCACGGAGAAGAAGTGGGGTAAAGTCCTCTTCAGCTTGAACGGTAAGAGATAGCGACCCAAGGCTCGATCTCCAACTGCGGTCTTTGGCTTGTTCTCCTAGTTCTCTTTTCGCTCTGCTTTGGGCGCAATACAGACAGCGGAAATTTGATCCTCGAGGTATTCCCTTTCGCAAAGCGCGGCACTGGCCCAGCGGCAACGGGTTCTAGAATTGACGCAGGTGTCGCGCGCGAACGGGTCCGTTGACAGCCGCGGTACCTATCGAGTATTTTTGCCGGGATTGTACCGAGAGTTGATTTAACCATGGAGCAACGGCACGTACTTGTGCTTGGAGCGCCGAGGTCGGGGACGACGTTGTTGGCGTCAATGATTGCGCGGCACCGTGACGTGTCGATGTTAGACGAATATCGTGGTGACCCTGGGCTGATCGAAA
>JBOHVR010000343.1:0-12066 GCA_050735755.1 Binatia bacterium | reverse complement strand
GGCAAACCTTGGCTCATGAGATAGCGCATGATGTGCTGGGCCCGCAACAACAGACTCAGAATCCAGTGTTCGATCCTCGTCTGGGCTTAGCCAATAGTATAAGAGGCCGGGAGTTGGGTCTCACCGGGAACGCAGCCTTTCGTTCGTATTCGCGAACTTCAGAGCTGGCTGCCGACAGAAAGGGCATGGAATACTGGCAGAAAATCGGCTGGGATTGTGGCATCTGGGTTCGTATCTTTCAGGGCTTTCTTGACCAGGGTTATGCCGGCGATGTCGATCATCCAACTCAAGAGCGTCTTAACCAGGCAATTCAGCTCTGTCCTCAAACATCTTCCGCGCAAACTGTGAGCAATTAACTTTAAGCTCGCCCGCCGCCGTATTTCACTCACTGTTTCAAGGCTCAATCGCTCACAAAGCTCTTGCCTCCGGCGGGGGCGATTCTCTTCTTTGCAAGGCGACGCTTTTGGCCTTCTCCGTAGGTAACACTCCGGAGCCGAACTCACTGGCATAGACCTGCGTGAACTCCGCCCCGAAAAAGAAAATGAGGGAAGAGTAGTAAACCCAGAGTAAAAGGGTCACAAGCGAGCCCGCGGCGCCATAGATCGAAGTTACGGTACTGCGGGCCAAATAGAAACCGATCAGCAGCTTACCAAGCGAAAACAAAAACGAAGTCATCGCCGCTCCGATCCAGACGTCTTTCCAAGCGATGCGCACATCAGGAATAAATTTGTAGATCAACGCAAACAGGAAAGTTATAAAAGCAAAGGAGACCGCTAAATCCAGAAAATACATCATGGCGGCAACACGAGGGAGCCAGCCTGTCATGATTTGCGTCACAGCGGTGAGAGCGGCGCTTACCACCAAAGAGACCAAAAGCAGGAATCCCACTCCCAATACCATGGAAAAGGAAACGAAACGGTCTTTGATAAATTCCCACCAAAAGCGGCCCCCTTTGGGCACGACGCCCCAGATCGTATTCAGAGAATCCTGGAGCTGCCCGACAACCCCGCCGGCCCCGATCAACAATAACGTCATTCCTAAGAAGGTTGCGAACAAACCCGAATGTCGCTCCTCGCCCGCGCTCTCGATCATCGCCTGGATGGCACGCCCGCTCTGAATCCCAACGATATCGCCAATCGCGCCCAGAATCTGATTCTGGGCGGCCTCGCGACCGAAAGCCAACCCCGCGACCGCAATCGCGACCAACAAAAGAGGCGCCAGCGAGAACAGGGTGTAATACGCCAGAGCCGCGCCTAACTGGAACGGCTTATCCTCGCTCCATTGCGTGAATGTCTTCTTGAGAAGATTCCAGAGGGTTCTCGGATTCATGAGAAACAGGGCAAGGCAAATGCCAGGAATCTTGCTTCACCTTTCCAGGGCGGAATGTCCCAATCACAAGAAACGCGGACTTAAGCTGAGGCCAAATTGAGACAAGATGAATGCCTAAGTGCGCGCTCTAACGATGATCGGTCGTGGTATGGGATTTGCAGAGAAATTTGGCGATTCGTAAATAGGGCACGACACGGTGCTTGAGGAGGTGTTATGAGCATTATCGGTTGGATACTGTTCGGGTTAGTCGTTGGGATCATAGCGAAGTTCTTAATGCCGGGAAGAGATCCAGGCGGGTTCGTGGTCACCGGCCTGATTGGAATTGTCGGCGCAGTAATCGGCGGCTATATCGGGCGCGGTTTGGGCCTGTACCGGGAAGACGATCCCGTCGGCTTTATCATGGCCGTCGTTGGAGCGATCATACTGCTGGTGATTTACCGCTTCCTCTTTGCGCGCCGCCATCTTGCTTAGAGCGACCTGGCGAGTCGCGCCACCTGCGCACGAACGGGCACGCCGCGCATGGTGGGGTAGGTTTGAACCTGCCTCCTCGTTTTAACTTGCCGTTAAGTCTTATCGACCGGCGGAACGCTGGGGTCGATGAGTCAAACGCCCTAGTCGATGACTTCCACGGCAGTCGCGTGAGTTTTGCGGCGCATTCTACGATGCTCGTTCCTGATTTTCTCCATAAGCTCGTTACGCTACCTTCCTTCTTTTAGGCTCGCTTTCTGGCCATGCGAGTTGACTAAGGAGTGGCGGCAAAAACTAGACCAGCCTGCTAGCTAGAGACTTGCACAATCGCCTTTAGGCTGTCTCTTAAGCGGGAAGCTTACTAAAAAGGGGTGTCCCACTCGGGAGAATCCCAGCAGGGGAGAGATCCACAGTCTCCGATCGTAGGAGTTTTTTGGTCAGGGCGCGCCATAGAGGCGCACCGCGTTATCCCACATGAGCTTCTTTAGAGCGCCAGAACCCAGGCTGTTCCACGACAGGACCTTGTCTACGGACTCGGGAAATCTGGATTCGGCGTGAGGATAATCAGAAGCGTACATCAGGAGGTGGTCGCCGAGAAAATCCGTGACCATCTTCGCCATCTTCTCTCCTTCATGAATGACGATCCCCGCAAAGAATCGGCCGCCAGCCATATACTCGCTGAATTTGTGCTGGAGATTCTCCGGAATCGCGCCCGCGCCAATGTAAACCGCCTGGTCATCCATCCTGCTCGCCCAAAACGGAAGCCAGCCGAAGCCGGACTCAAGAATAGCAAAACGAATATTTCGATAGCGGTCCATGATGCCGGAGCCGAAAAACGCCGGAATCGCTCGCATCGCGCCCCAGGGGTGTGATGCGAGCCGGCCGATAAATCGATTATCCCAAAGGTCGCGATAACCGGGGAATCCGAAAGAGAAGCTGTGATGAACAACGCATAACCCGGCCTCTTCCACTGCGGCCCAGATTGGCTCCAGATCGGGATGATCAAGCGGTTGGTCGAGGGCAAGCCTAGGCTCCACGCCCACGGCCCACGAAGAGCCGGCCCATTTTTTGATCTCTTGGACTGATTCGTCGACGCGCAGGCCGCTCGCGATGATGAGCGATTTGAGCCGATGAGGAAACTTGCTCGCGAAGTCGTTGAGATAGCGATGCTGCGCGCGAATAAAGGCCATCTCCAAGTCCGCATCGTCCGTGCTCGGGATTCCGCCCGGCACCATCATGTCAACGTCAACCCCCTCCTCGTCCATATCGCGAATGCGCGCTTCCACATCGAAATCGCCGCCGCCGTAACTGGGAAAGCGTGTCCCCATAAACTGCTGAAACGTGCGCTCCGCGCTTTCGGGGGCTGCGGCTTGTCCTAGCTTGCGCATCGATTCTTTGTTCCATCCTTCATTTCTCGTGCGGAAGCGAAAGTAGTGCCGGTGCGGCGGGCCATAGCGCTCTCCCGCCATACCGATCCGCACAGGAACCTTGCCCCATTGCGCCACTTGCTCGCGCAGCTCGGGATCGAGGTAGGGAGTTATGGTTTCTACCGTCGGGCGAAGATGGGTGTCACAATCAAAAACTCTAACGCCGTTGCGCATGCTTCAATTTCCTTTCTATTTCCTAGTCTCTTTGGGAAAACCAAAGGCCTCAACCGCCATCGCCATCCACTTGCTGGAATTATGAAAGTCCGCAAAACCGTTGATGCAGAGTTTTTTGCCCGCGATCGCCTTTGACATATTGCTTCCCGGCAAGAAAATGGAACCGACGAAGTCCTGCTTATCGATAACGTCTTGCCCCTCGGGGCTGGCCTCATGACGACGGCGATCGCGCTGCCAAGGGCCGCGATGTTGCGATGCTTGGGATCTACCATCTTCGGCGGAATGCCCAATACGCCGCGCTCCGCCATCCCCAGCAGGTCGAATTTTTTGGCGAAGGGAACGTATTCCGGATAGAACTCCGTCGAGGCATGAGCAATGTCGAAGTCGGTGCCGCCTCCTGATTTCAGTTCCATGACGAAGCGTTGCGCGGAATCGGGACCCGTGATCTCCACCATCTCGACTTTCAGGAAAGGATATTTTTTCTTGAAGCTTTCCATCAGGCTGGGATAAACGCTCGGATCCAGGCCGCTCAGAACCTTCAGTGTGCCTTCTTTTTTGGCTTTGGCTACGATCTCGTCGTGGCTAGTTTCGAAGATGAGGCCCTTGCTTTCAGCTTCCTTCTTGGCCTTCAACAGAGCCGACTCGATTCGGCAGCCAATCCATTCGCAGCAAGTGCAATCGATGCCAGCATGCAAAACAACACCGCTCGGCTAGAAAGGCCGACTTTCATAGGGCAACCTCCATGGAATGGTAAGATTCCTTCAATAGTACCCCAACGATCTTACCCGCAATATCTACCGGCAATGATCTCTCAGTCAAGGCTTGCCAGGCTATTGGACCTGCGGTATTTAGTCTCTAAAGTCTGTCATTCCCGAATGCCTGCCTGTGCGTGGTCGCACACAGACAGGCTTCTATCGGGATGCAGAGTGAGCTGGGACTGGACCCCCGAGAAAAACGTTCGGGGGCGACGATCTTGGATAAATTGGCATCAATCTTTGTGATACCCTGTCAGATTGCTGCGGGAGAGTCATTTAGACTCGACAGTGCAGGTTTTTAGAGAAAGGAGCAACCCAGGATGCTCAGCGCGGAAGAAAATGAGACTCTGGCGAGGACCGGTCCAGGCACACCCATGGGAGAGCTTCTGCGGCGATTTTGGCTGCCAGCCTTGCTTCCCGATGAGCTGCCGGCTCCGGATTGCGCGCCGGTTCGCGTGCGATTGCTATCGGAGGATTTGGTGGCGTTGCGGGATACCGAGGGGAGGCTGGGGCTGATCGATGCTTACTGCGCGCACCGGCGCGCCCATCTGTACTTTGGTCGCAACGAGGAATGCGGCATTCGCTGTATTTACCACGGCTGGAAGTATGATGTGGACGGCAACTGTGTCGATATGCCGACGGAGCCTGCGGAATCCAGTTTCAAGGACAAAGTTAAACTGACTTCCTATCCGTTACGGGACCACGGCGGGATCCTGTGGACTTTTATGGGCCCGAAAAACAACATCCCCGATTTACCACGGCTTACCTTTACCGAGGTTCCCGCGGGCTTTCGTTTTGTGATGAAACGTTTTCAGGAGTGTAACTTTGCGCAGGCACTGGAAGGAGGAATAGACTCGGCTCATACAAGCTACCTCCATACTACGCTCGACTTCTATCGACGGACAGAATCGTACAGGGAAAAAGCAAAGACGCTGCGGGAGAGATTTGAGAAGAATCCCGACAGCCTCAAACCAGAGGAGTTGGATTTTCTTTTCCGCACGTTTGATAAAGCGCCGCGAGTTATGGCAGAGGAGACGGATTATGGCCTGATCGTGGCGGCCCGCCGGAACTTGGGCGATCAATATTACTGGCGTTTTAACCAGTTTTTGATGCCGTTCTACACGATGCCTCCGCGAGGCCCAGGCGGTCACGCCTTTGTTCCCATTGATGACGGACACTGTTGGGTTTGGACTTTCGGGTGCAGGCTCGATCGGCCCTACACGGTGGACGAGATACTCGGAATGAAGCGCGGCACCGTAAGCGGGCCGTTCGGCGCTGAGGTGAATGAAAGCTATTTTCCTCTACACAACAAGTCGAACGACTTTCTGATGGACCGCGACGTGCAACGAAACTATAACTTCACCGGGATCGTCGGCACCGGCAATCAAGACATGGCGGCTCAGGTGAGTATGGGTCCGATCACGGATCGGCCCCAGGAGCATCTCGGTGTGACAGACATCGGCATTATCGAGATGCGGCGGCTTCTCTTAAACTCAGCCAAGGATCTCTGTGAAGGCAAGGAGCCGCGGGCCGCGCGCAATCCTGAAGTTTTCTCCGGAGTGCAAGGGGTATCGCTGGTACGTAAATCCGATGTTTCTCTTGACGACTGCGTTAAGGATGCGATCACGCGCTTCGCGAAGATGAGAAGCCGGGCAGAAGAGTTGAGAAAAGGGACTCTTTTAAGTGTCCGCCCGGGCGTCGATGGCGAGTCGTAAAATGAAGCCGTCTGGCCCACGGTCTTTTAGCCACGGTCAGACGGCTTCATTTATTTTTGGCGGTAACGCCCCAGTGGCAGGTTAATCGGCGTCTTTCTTTTGGTCTCTTTGCTCTTCAACGCTGCTTGGCATTTCGCTTCTCCCGGGTTTCAGGTCGCCGCTGCTGGTCCCGCCCCGCGGCGCCACAGAAACGCCGAGCTTTTGAGCTGTCTTATCGTCCAGCGTTCCAGTGGCCTTGAGACCTTCTTGCTGCTGGAAGGAGCGCAAGGCCTGCTGTGTTTGCTGGCCCATAATGCCATCAATTGAGCCCGGGTCATGTCCTTTGTCCTTCAACGCTTGCTGAACCTCCTTGATATTGTCGGCGGAGAATTTTCCGGATCCTTCCCGGTCACTTTTCATTCTCGATGACATTCCGGATTCTGACGATCTTTCGGATGCTGAGCTCCCGTAGCTCCCCGTCTGGCCTCTGTCAGAAGCAGATCCTCCTGAGCTCGTATTTCCGGCAGACCAGGCGGGTACCGCGACCAGCCCGATGCCGGATAAAAATATAGCATTTAGAATGTATGTTTTGTGCTTCATCCTATCTCCTTTCTGCCTTAAGAGTTTGAGGCGTTACGCCAGAGATTGTGGCAATCCGCATGCCAGCTGAGTCTGATGACGATAAATCGCAAGTGCGATATACTATTGACTCACGTCTGGCACGAAGTCCTGATTGAGTGTCTCTCTTTTAGTGCGCGACGCGAGCAGGCCGTAAAACTTTGCATCATAACCGTTTTTGCGGTATATAGCTCCTTCCACTCGTGAGTAGCCGCGTAAAGCCTCTTCTTTTTGCGACAATACTCTGGGCGCTTTTTCCCGCGCGGGCAACAAGTGCTTATCTGCATGGCGAAGCCCACCTCGCGGCCGCAGGCGCGGAGTTCAGTTGGGACGAAGCCAGATCGAAAAGCCTAAAGATTCTCGTCGAGTCCCAGGACCGTGATGGGACGTGGAGGCGGGCGGCCCTCGGCTCCGGATTTTTGATCTCGCCGGAAGGCCTTTTTGTGACCGCTTACCACGTCATGAAATATTGCCTGGAACAACAGAAGGAGAGATCAAGGCTGGCGACCGGGGTTGATTGCTCCGCAGAGCATCCTATTTTACGCTACAGGGCTCAAAGCGGCGATGCGGAATATGAGATTGAGATTGTCTCCTATCTTAAGGAACAAGATTCGATTAGCGGCAAGAAAACTCAAACTCCGGATGAGACCATCAAGCATAGAGACTTCGTAATTGGAAGGCTGAAGGCGGCGCCGCAAGCGCGCTTTCCGTATTGGCAAGTGCGGGACTTCAAGGAAGGGACAATTAATCGGGCTAATCCGGCCGCCGACTTTGAATTCAAGCCGCTACTGCCGCCAAAAAAAGTTTTCATTGTCGGGTATCCGGGAAGACAGGACTTTGTCATCTCGCATGGTTTCTTGAATCTGACCGAGGCCAACAATCGCGGCTATTTTGCTGCGGATCTGAAAATCTATACGCCCGGTTATTTGAAGAATCAGGGAATAGCGCCAGAGACGGAGTGGGGGATAAGAGTAGAGAATCACATGAGCGGGGGCGCGGTCATCGATTCTTCTGGATTCGTGGTTGGCCTGCTGGTAAACGGGGACGCCAGGACGGCGGGCGTCCTTTCGATCGAAAATGTGTTGGAAACTTTCTTCTCGCGATCAAAAGTGTCCGGAGGCTCAGACGCCGTCATCCTCAATCCGACCCGCTCCCCGCTCTATCTAAAGAAGACTCACGACGACTAAGCTACGCCCAACTCCGCACAAATCATCGGTCTCAGACGTCTTCTATTTCCTGAAGTGAGTGTCGTGGCCGATCGGATTGGCGACGGCCTCCTCCAGAGACCGGGCTCCCTTCCATTCGCCAGGCGGGCGAGCGCGTCCGTCAGTTCCGATCTGGTCGATCCCCCAGTAGATTTCGATGCTGTGATTGTCAGGATCAGAAAATTCGACCGAAACTTGACAGCCCGCTCTCCGGCGGCCCTCGAATGAAATGGGAACATTCAATTCCCGTAAACGATCGCGCGCGCGAAATACTTCTTCGAGGGTCGCCACCTCAAATGCGAAATGATGCAGCTCGGTGTGCTGCGAATGTCCCGTTCCGGCGCCTACAAGAGCCAAACAGTGATGATCAGTGTTGCAGCGCAAGAACGCAAACCCGCCCGGCTGCATATCCTCGGGATATAGGTCCGAGAGCGTGAACCCCAGAACTTGGGTGTAGAACGTCAGCGAGCGCTCCAAGTCGCTGACCTGCAAGACCACATGGCCCAGCTTGCGAATATTAAATGGTATGCCCGGCGGCGGCGCCATCCTTCTGAGTTTTTCGACATCTAGCGCCATATTCTTGTCTTTTCTTTTTTGGCGGATGATCCCATTTGACTGTTCAACTCCTTCTCGTTAAGTTGCTGGCGATGCGGCTCCTAGCGTCCGGCAGCCTCCAGTGATACGTTTGCACGGTTTGTTGAGATTAGACCCATGATGTCCCGAAAATGCAAGTACGCTTTGAAAGCGCTCGTTCACTTGGGAAAACGATACAAGAAGGGAAACCTTCTGACGGAAGAAATCGCCAGAGCGGAGAATATTCCCAAGAAGTTCCTCGAACTCATCCTGCTCGATCTCAAGCGCGGCGGTTACGTTCAAAGCAAGCAGGGCGTGGGCGGGGGATACCACTTATTGCAGGACCCCAAGAAGATTACATTGGCGGAAATTTATCGTTTTTTTGACGGCGCCATCGCGCTCCAGCCCTGCGTGTCGCAAAAGTTTCACGAGAAGTGCGACGACTGCCTCGACGAAGAGGCGTGCCATCTCAAACCAGCCTTTTTTGAAATCCGCGAGAAAACCTTCCAGATCATGTCCAAGATCACGCTCGCCTCGCTGCTCCACGTTCCCGCAAAAGGCTAAGGCCAAAACCCGGTTATTAAGCCATCTGTGAGACGATCCTAAAAGATCCCAGCGGGCAACTCTTGACAATTCTATAAACCCTATTAAAAAGATAGAGATTATAGACTTGGCGATCTCGGTCCAGGTGGACATGTCAACCCGGCGGGTCCCGTGGTCCAAGTCGATCTCATAACCGACTGGGGAGATCCAGTCCATGTCGAGCTGCAGCACGAGCGCTACCGTACACTCGGATTACAAAGAGATGACACGGTATTCGTCATTCCGAAGGAGAGGAAAGTCTTTACCGAACCGCAAAGACAATTCGGCGACTCAATCAGTAAGGCTCCAATCAGAGGTGAAACGCCGATGAAGACCTTATTCAACAAGGCGCGCCCAAATATTTTGGATCAGAAAGTTCCAGGGAAGTTTGTTGTCCGTTTGCTGGAGCCGGTTCCCACGGCGGCTACGACGCCGATCGAACGGCTGGCGATTGCGGCGTTACAATGCGAAGGCGTGCTGTCGCTTGAGTCGCTCGTACGGCAGGTTGCGTTCGATCTTTATCATGAAGAGCTTCGCAACGGAGCGGGGGTCCTGGACATCGGGTTTTATGGCAGCGGCCTATTTGTTTCCGAGGTTGCGCGAGAGATCCAAGCACGAAGTGGAACGCTTTGGAAAATCGAGAAGATCGAGCACTCCTAGCGTTTTTATGGATCCTGCCAAAAGAAAAGGGGACCCGCCGTCTCTTCCGACGGGCCCCCTTTCGCCGCTCTTTTTTCATGCTCTGCAATTAGGCGCTTTTTAATTCCTCCGGACGAATTGGCAGTTTCCGAACCCGCTTGCCGGTGGCGGCGAAGATCGCGTTGCAGACCGCCGGCGCGATCGGCGGCACTCCGGGCTCGCCGATGCCGCCCGCGGCTTCTTCGCTTTGGACAATGTGAACTTCAACCGCCGGCATCTCGTTAATCCGCAGCATCGGATAGTCGTGGAAGTTGCTTTGCTGCACGCGTCCTTTGTCGATCGTAATCGCGCCGTAGAGCGCGGCGGTTAGGCCGTAGACGATGCCGCCCTCCATTTGCGCCGCGATTTGATCAGGGTTGACGTGAATACCGCAGTCGATCGCGCAGACCACGCGGTGGACGCGCACTTTCCCGTCCTTAGCGACCGAGACCTCGGCAACCTCCGAAGCATAGCTGGCGTAGGAGAACGTGGCCGCGATCCCGCGAAAGTGCCCGGCAGGCAGCGGTTGTCCCCAACCGGCTTTTTGCGCGGCAAGCTCCAGCACTTGTTTGTGGCGCGGCGACTTTGAAAGCAGATCGCGCCGGAACTCAAACGGATCTCTGCCTGCAGCAGTCGCCAATTCATCAATGAAAGATTCAATGATGAACCCGTTCTGCGACGCGCCGACGGACCGCCAGACGCCGACCGGAATTCCCACGTTTTTGTAGATGTACTGAACTTCCAGGTTGGGAATTGCGTAGGGAACGTCCGATGCTCCTGCAAGCATTGAAGGGTCCAGACCGTTTTTTAGAGTTTGTCCACGCTGCGCGCTGATCGAGGGACCCACGATGCGATGTGTCCACGCTGTCGGCTTCCCGCTTTCATCCAACGCAGCGCGGAGAACGTTGTAGGTTGCCGGACGGTAAAAGCAGTGCTGGATATCATCTTCACGGCTCCAGATGACTTTGACGGGAGCGTTCACTGCCTTGGACGTTTCGACGGCATCACTAACGAAATCTTGATGGCCGCGGCGCCCGAAGCCTCCGCCCAGCATCATGGTTTTTACCTTTACAGCCTGAAGCGGCAGGCCGGTGATGCGCGCTCCCGTCGCCCGCGTGGCCGTCTGGTTTTGTGTCCCCACCCAAATCTCGCAGCTCTCTTTGGTGACGTGAGCGGCGCAGTTCATCGGCTCCATCGTGGCATGCGCGAGAAACGGCACTTCATAGACGGCTTCAATTTTCTTTGATGCGGCAGCCAGAGTAGCTTCTGCGTCGCCTTCCTTGCGGGCCACCGGGCCGGGCTGTTTCGCGGTCTCGGTCCAAAGTTTGGTGATGGCCGCGCTGCTTTGTTGCGCGTTGGGTCCTTCGTCCCAGGTGATCTGTAAAGCATCACGGCCACGCTTCGCCGTCCAGTAGCTATCCGCAACGACAGCGATACCTGAGCTGATTTGCACCACGTCACGGACTCCTTTAACGGCCTTCGCCTTGCTTGCGTCGAAGCTTGCTAGCTTGCCGCCGAACACAGGGCAGCGTTGTACGGTGGCAACGAGCATTCCTGGGAATTTGACGTCAATGCCGTACGTCGCGCGGCCCGTGACTTTATCGGGCACGTCCAGGCGCGCTACTTTCTTGCCGATGTAGCGGAACTGGTCCGGTGACTTGAGCTTGGGCTCTTTCGGGACGGGAAGCTGCGCGGCCCTTTCAGCAAGCTGCCCATAGGCCAGCTTCCTGCCGGTCGGTCGATGGATGACAACGCCCTGCTCAGCGTAGCATTCCTCGACCGGCGCTTCCCATTGCTCGGCCGCAGCAGCCACCAACATTTCTTTTCCGGCCGCGCCGATCTTGCGCCAGTAGGTCAACATGCTGCGCACGCTCCGGCTCCCGCCCGTGGATTGTTGGCCGCCGCGGCCGGGATCCCCGTACGCCGGATCTGCGGGGGCCTGCTCGTAGCGGACTTTCGACCAATCGGCCTCCAGCTCGTCGGCGATAATCATCGGAATTGAAGTCGCGATTCCCTGGCCCATCTCCGATTGTCCCACCACAATCGTAACCGTCCCGTCGCGCGCGATGCGGACGAGAGCGCTGAGAGGAAACTGTTCGGCTGCGGCAGCCCCCGCCAAACGGCGCGCAGGCGGTAAGTAAAGTCCAAGGACGAAGACTCCGCCGGCAGCAACGCCGGTCCGGAGAAAGTCGCGCCGGCTAAGATTTTGAATCGAGTTCATTTTGCACCTCCCTGCGCCATCATGGCTGCCGCGCGGTGGATCGCGCGGCGAATGCGCTGGTAAGTGCCGCAGCGGCAGATGTTACCCGCCATCGCAGCGTCGATGTCGGCATCGCTCGGCTTGCGCTTCGTGGCCAGGAGGGCGGCGGCCGACATGATTTGTCCCGACTGGCAATAACCGCACTGCGGCACGTCCTCGGCCATCCAAGCTTTCTGTAGCGGATGGCTGCCATCGGCGGAAAGGCCTTCGATCGTCGTGATTCTTTTGCCGCTGGCAGCGGATATCGGCGTGCCGCAAGAGCGGATCGGTTTGCCTTCCAGATGAATGGTGCAGGCGCCGCAC
>JBOHVR010000342.1:0-5621 GCA_050735755.1 Binatia bacterium | reverse complement strand
GCTCACGTACGAATACAACGACTCCTATCCTAAATCGGATCGTGAAAACCTCGACAAGGTTTCGAAGTTCATGGCCCGACGGCTAAAGGAATTGGAAGGGTTTGCCGTTTTGGATCGCACGAACCGATATCAAGTGATTTTTCCAAAAGGTTGGCAGGATTCATCCACTGAGTCTAGAGAAAAATCACCGGTTAAGAGTGGCGCGCGCTCCTCGCCGTGAACGCTAAACCCGGTCAGAATGGTTTCGTGTGTTGGAAAACACCGAACGTTTTCTCGTAGGGAAAGAAAAGATGGTCCACCACATTGTAAGGCTCTGTTGTGATAAACCTGTCTAACCATCCCACTTCAACGAATCGCTCGGAAGCGCTCGCTGAGCGGGAGCGTTAGGCGACGGGAGAGTCTGTGGAAAGCCGGTCCGAACACATCTTGGCTTTAGCAAAAGAGTTACTCGATGACATTGAGTTGAGTCGCCTGAGTGCTGAAAGCCTTCTCTTAAAAGCATCCCGCTTGGCTAGGTGGGTGGGCTCCGACGAAATTCGACACTGGCTGAAGCTGGAGATGAGCGGCTACTACTCAGATGACCCGATATCCCTGAAATACATGGGTCTAACGGGAAGATGGACAGACAGGGACAAGCAACAAGGGTACTAGGCCTTCCGCCTCGCATCAGTCGGATGTTTCGTGTATGTTCTCCACGTGAGCATAATTTCCCTCACCCGCGACGAGGCGATTCGGCGGCTACAAACCGTTGAGCCCGAGATTCGGCGCCTCGGTGTTCGTCGGCTGGCGCTCTTCGGATCCGTGCTTCGCAACGAGGCTCGCCCCGACAGTGATGTTGATGTGCTTGTCGAGTTCGCTCCGACAGAGAAGACGTTCGATCGCTTCATGGCGCTGGCGGATCTGCTCGAAGACACTTTGGAGCACCGGGTTGAAGTCGTGACCACCGAGTCACTCTCACCTTTTATTGGGCCGCACATCCTGGCCGAGGCAACGGATGTCCTTCGAGCCACGTGACTATCTGCGCCATATTCTCGTGGAAGTCGAGTACCTCATAGGTCAGAGTCAGATTCTGACCTATGAGCGCTTTGCAGCGGATGAGACGTTGCGGCGTGCGTTCGTGCGCAGCTTGGAAATTATCGGCGAAGCGGTGAAGAACCTGCCTGAGGAGTTCCGCGCATCCCATCCCGAGGTTGAGTGGCGTCCGATTGCTCAGATGCGCGACCGCCTCATCCACGGTTACTTTGGAGTGGATTATCAGCTCGTATGGGATGTGGTGCGCGAGAAACTTCCAGAACTAAAACGCAGCATACAGCGGATCATTGATTCACAACAGGCCTAACCATTCGGGTTGAGACGGCCGCGGCGGACCGCGCCTCTCACCCGTGGCGTTATGCGGCTAAACCTCGATCTGAATGAATCATTCTGAGAAATTGGTTTTTGAGTATCTCACTGCTCGGGGCTTTAGCAACATCATATACGAGCCCGATGGCAATGTTCCGCCTGACTTTGTAATCGACGGCCGAATTGCGGTTGAAGTGCGTCGATTGAACGAGAACGAAAAAACCGCAACCGGACATCGCGGACTCGAGGAACAGTCAAAGCCACTGACTGCCCTAATCAAGAAGGCACTGGCTGCAACAGGTCCTCCCAGGTATGGAATAAGTTGGTTCGTTTCTTACTCCTATCGCCGGTCGCTACCGCCTTGGCGCCAACTTGATAAAGTTCTTCGCCAGGTATTACGAAAAATCAGTGAGCAACCGAACCTCGGGACGCGTAGAGTTCATGTTGCAGACAAATTGCGACTCAGCTTCACTCGTGCAACCGAACTCCATCCGAATTTGCTGGTCCTCGGTAGCTGGTCGGACTACGATTCAGGAGGCTTCGTTATTTCAGACATAGCGCACAACCTTCGTATCTGCATGTCGGAGAAGAGCTTGAAGATCTCGAAGGTCGTGAGTAGGTATCCGGAGTGGTGGCTTGCGTTGGATGATCGCATTGGCTATGGGGATCTTGACGAAGATGACCGGAACCAATTGCGGACGCTAGTTCGGCTGGATCATCCTTGGAGCAAGATAATTTTGGTGAATCCGTTAAGCCCCTCAAGCGGATTCGAGATGTGATCAACGGTTCAGGAACGAACGGCATAACAATCGGCTTGAGAAAGACGTTCGGACGTGCTCGCTACGCTCGCGCGTCCGCGCTTCTCAGCCTCGGCGTTAGGCTTCTTGTTCTTTGTCGTCGATGAATGCGAGCATTCTAATGCCGAAGCTCTATTCTGGTCCGAATCAGGATTTCTATCGTGTCTGGGAAAGGGAGGACAAGAGCCTTTTAATTGAAGTGCTGCACGACAATAAGACGTGGCGAAAGCGACTGCTTGGTAGCAAGCCCCCAGTCACAACACTGCCTGATGACGTACTTACACCAAAGAAAAATAATATTCGCGCTGCGGTTTTACTTTTTGATGTGATCCACGATTTTCCCGAAGCATTTCGCGAAGGACGAGTTGAATTCACGGCACAGATTCCAGAAACACAGAACTCCACTCAAATTTTAGAACCTGCTGAAGAAGTACGGGCACGACCGTCGACTGTCACAGTTCCTCAAGATCAAGCACGTCTCAAAATTCTAGGGTCGGGTTCTGCTGGTGCTCTTGACCCACTCGTGGGCAGAGCATTCTTTTATCAGCAGATTTATCACCTTAAACCTGCTTTGCCGGACGCACTAACCACAAATCCCGGACTATACGCAGTACTCCAGGAAGGAGAACTGTTAGGAGAATTGATCGGCGGCTTGCCACCGGACACACTTCGATGCACGAAAATCGGAATGAGCGATGTTGGCGTAAGGGAGCGCATTTTCTGTCAGTATTTTGGTAAGAACCAGCGCGCGGCCATCCCTCGCCGGCTTGTTGGTGACGCGCTGATCGGTCGAGCGATGAAGGCTCACAAGGAATTCGCTGGGTTCGGATTGACCTCCCTCAATGATGTTCGGGCGCTGTGGAACGAGGGCACGTCCCCATCGGAGGCGATATGTGGCAAGAATGCCGTTGCTCAAAGGTTTAATCTTGTAACTTCCCGCGATTTGACGGATTTCGAATTGCCGTTGGAGCTTGCGGTCACCACGTATATGAATGATTTTCGGTTCATTGCGTTCTCCGCGAAGCCAGAGGATGTGACGAAAATTGAAGATGCTGCAAATTCGCTGCTTCGGGACGTTGCTGACGTTGACCCATCATCGTGCACGTGGATTGGGAAGTATTCCTCGCGAGATGCAGTTCGGAAATATGGTTTATGGGCAACCGTTGGCGTAACCAGAAAATACCGGCCGTATGCGACGCATGAGTGCGATTTGAAAGGCACCGATGATCAAGGGCGTCCCGTCGCGGATTGGCTGTTGCGACTACGCGACTTGATTGACAAGGAACTGAGCGCCGGACGCTAACCCGACGTGTAGGTGTAAGCATAAGGACGTTCGCGCTGGGATAAGAAAGCCTAACAATCGGCTTGAGGGAGGATCTTCGACCCGCTCGCTACGCTCGCCGGTCTCGCCCTCTCAGCCTGACACGTTAGGCTTGCTATATTATTGGCGTGCTCTCACTACGGAGGTGAACCATGGCGCAGAAAATACTCGTCGTTCTGACCGGAACGGAAAAATATCCAAACCTCAATCGGGCCACCGGGGTGTGGCTGGGCGAGGCTGTCCATTTCGTCAACAAAGTGGAGAAAGCAGGCTTCACGGTCGATTACGTGAGCCCTGAAGGGGGCTATACCCGATCGACCCGCACAGCCTGGCGATGGCCGAGCCGATCGATTGGGAGTGGTATCACAACAAGGCGTTCATGAAGCGCCTGGGCGCGGCGCTCCGACCGAGCGAGGTCAAAGCAAGCGACTACGCCGCGATCTACTTCGTCGGTGGCCATGGCGTTTTGTGGGACTTCCCGGACAATGCGGAGCTGCAGGCCCTCAGTCGCCAGATCTACGAGCAAGGCGGGATCGTCTCCTCGGTCTGCCACGGGGCGGTGGGCCTCCTAAACATCAAGCTCTCAGACGGATCGCTACTCATCAAGGGCAAGGAGGTCACGGGTTTTTCAGACGAAGAGGAGAGATTGGCCGAGCTCGACAAATACGTCCCCTTCCTGACCGAGGATGAACTGGTGAAGCGCGGCGCATCGTACAAGAAGGCAGACAAGCCTTGGGCATCTTTCGCTATCGCCGATGGTCGTCTCATCACCGGGCAGAACCCCGCTTCGGGCGGCGCGGTTGCCGATCTGGTCATCAAACAGCTGCAGGGCTGATATCGTTGGCACACGCGGTAGCCTAACCAGTGCTTGGAGCCGAACAACTCCAGCAGGCTGCGTCTGCTTCCGTCGGCGGCTCAAGCGCGCGTTAGGCATATGAGGGTCCGGCTAGAATGATTGGCGAAGTTATATCTCGGTCCTATGATACGGTCGGAAAGATTATTTCACGCCCAGCAAGAAGCGGCATCGGTTTTTTAAACCGACATTTCCGATGGGAACCTACGTTACTCAACCATTACCTACGAAATGCAGGGACTTGGAGGAAGTCCGTTGTTTTTTGGCTAAGTGCCGCTACGTATCGGACCAAGTGCAGTTCGGAAAGAAAGATTATTGGATGCCGCCTGAAGAGTTCGAACAGAGAAAGCAAGGCGATTGTGATGACTTTGCTCTCTGGACTTGGCGTCAGCTTCTGGGGATGGGTTATGATGCCCGTTTTGTTGTTGGTCATTCAGGGCGATACGGCAGTGGCCACGCATGGGTCACGTACACGGAAAACGGACGAACTTTTCTAGTGGAAGCACTCGTGGCTTGGGCGACACCGAAACTACCTCGGCTTTCGACCGTGCGATATCAGCCAGGGATTTCGGTGACATGGGATGGTAAGCGGCTCCATTATTACGAGCACGAAAAGAGAACCTACGATCCCTCCTTTCGGGAGGTTATTACGCTACTCAGTGAGTGGCTCCCGTGGTGGTTTATGACTCGATCGAAGGCGTATTACGCTTGGGGCCGGTATTTGACCAAGCGGGCTATCAACGCCGTCAGAATGCCTAACAAAGGCGCCTCAGACCGATCGCTTAACAGCGACGGCTGACCGCCGACGTTAGGCGGCAGAGAGGCTACCAGAGCTGGTTCCCCGCGAGGAAATCGCAGAAGAAGGAGGGTAGAGAATGGCCGAGCACCACTTCGGTAAAGCGTACGGCGGAAATCCGCCGGCAAACTACGAGCGTTTCTTTGTCCCAGCGATTGGCGCGCCCTTGGCAACTGATCTCATTCACCTCGCCGCGCTTCGCCCGGGCGAACGGGTCTTGGACATTGCTTGTGGCACTGGTGTTGTCGCGCGGCTCGCCTCACAGCAGGTCGGCGCCACCGGGACCGTCGCTGGGTTGGACGTCAACCCCAGTATGCTGGCGGTTGCGCGCTCCGCAACGCCGCCGGGTATGCCCATCGAGTGGCACGAGGCGAGCGCCGAGGCCATGCCCATCCCGGATGCGTCGTTCGACGTCGTGCTGTGCCAGATGGGCCTCCAGTTCATGCCGGACAAACGCGCTGCACTGCGCGAGATGCGGCGGGTTCTGGTGGGCGGCGGTCGCCTGATCCTCAA
>JBOHVR010000341.1:0-5085 GCA_050735755.1 Binatia bacterium | reverse complement strand
CCACTGGTCCGTCAGAGGCGCCGTAACATTCCCCTCTCCGACAGAGAGGTTTCCCTTCGGATATATCTTGGGCGCGTCAGGCTTGAGCGCCTCCTTAGCGTCGAGAACGTGCGGCAGCCTTTCGTATTTGACATCGATCAGACCGAGCGCGTCCTCGGCGATGTGTCGATCGGTTGCGGCAACCGCCGCCACCGGATCGCCCACGTAGCGGACCGGGTTGTTGAAAATATACCTCTTGGCCGTGCGCCCGCCGCTAGACCAGACAACCTGAGCATTTTGGTGATGGACAACAACCTTTACTCCCGGAAGCTTTTCAGCCTTCGTGGTATCAATACTCACAATGCGCGCGTGAGGATACGAGCTCCGTAACACGCGCGCATAAAGCATGCCGGGTAGCTGCACGTCGCCTGCATACTGGGCCTGCCCCGTAACCCGTTCGTATCCGTCAATCCGCGGGATTCTTTTGCCGACAAAGGAAAAATCTTTGGCCATGGACGACCTCCTACCGAGCCTTCGAGGCGGCCAACACTGCCTCGACCTCGCGGTTGTAATTGCCGCAGCGGCAAAGGTTTCCTGAAAGCGCCCTTCTTACCTCGGCCAGAGTCGGGTTGGAGTTGCGGAGAAGCAAGGCCTTGCCGGACATGATTTGTCCCGACGTGCAAAAGCCGCACTGCGGCCCGTCGTGCTCGATAAAGGCCTGCTGAACCGGGTCGAGCTTGTCGCGTTTGATGAGCCCTTCGATCGTAAGAATCTCCTTGCCTTCCATCCAGACGGCAAGCTGGCTGCACGAGTACACGTTCCGACCGCCGATGATGACCGTGCAGGCGCCGCATTCGCCCCGGTTGCAGCCGATCTTGGTTCCGGTAAACCCCAGTTGGTCGCGCAGAACTTCCGCCAATGTTTGCCGGTGCTCCGCCTCCAGGCGATACGGTTTCCCGTTAACTTTGAAGTTTATCGATTTCCGTGCACGCGTGGCACCTACCGATTCTTGGGGATAAGCTTCAGCCTGTGGTGTCTGCAGGAGTCCTGTCGATACAACCGCGGCGCCCACCGCTCCTCCGCCAATGCCTTTCAAAAAGTCGCGTCGCGAAACGCCTGTTTTCTTTGTTTCGTCTTCCATAGTCCTTCTCCTCCTTTTTAGGACGCCGGAATAGCCAAGGATAAACATGAATTCGCTGCGCCAGTCAATAGAGTTTCGGCGGTTGCCACACGGCGGCAAAATCGCTAACGTCAGCTCCTAGTGGACTCTAAGAACTTTCCTCTTTCCGAAGCCGAAGAGCTGGATTCGCTTCTGGATGAGCTCTCCGGTGATCAAAGTGTTCAGGAAATTGCCGGCTGGCGATCGGGCTTTGCCGGGTTGGATCGACTTCTGAGCGGGATCCTTCCCGGCTTTTCGCTGCTTGTCGGTCCGCCCTCTTGCGGAAAAACCACTTTTGTCAAGCAGCTCTGTGATCAAGTGGCGATGCTTAATGCGGTCCCCGTGGCGTTCTGCGCTTTGGGCGAGCGCAAGCGAGACCTGCGCATCCGGACGCTCGCGCGGTTGAGCGGGCTCGAAAACCGCGAGATCCGCAAGGGCAGATCTTTTGTGCTGCACTCGTATGGCGTCCCCAAGGCTTTTGCGGGAGACGCGGATTTGCCGCCGAGCTGGCGCAAGCTTGAGGTAGGCGCAAGCGAAGCCCGGAGTTGGCTTTCGCGCGTTTACCTGTTTGAGGGCAGTGACAAGGCCGGTTTGAGTGAAATCCGCGAGCACGCGGCCGCGGTCATGCAGCGCGCCACCGGCGCGCGCCTCTTCGTCGTGATTGATGATGCCCAACGGTTGGAAGCGCATGAGCCAGACTTTCGCAACCGCCTTTTGTTAATTGCCGATCAACTCCACGGCCTCTGCCAGGAGATGGAGGTTTCCCTCCTCGCTGTATGGCCAGAGTTTCAAGCGCAATCTTCGAATGTGTGGGAATGGGGCGAGAAGGTCCCTGGCGCCAACGTGGTCATGGTGATGGCGAATGATCCCGAGCGGACTAAAAAACTAACCGAACCGAACCGCGGCATCAATTTGCATATTGTTACGAACCGGGAAGGAGAGCGAGCGACACTCCCGTTCGACTTCCAACCTGCGTTTTCACGCTTCACTGAGGTTACCACGACCTCAAGTCCGTAAGTCCTTTCGGGGCTCAGGGGATCGTTAAGCAATTGTGTAGAGCAGGCGAGTATGCCCGGCGACGTTACCGACGTCTTTATTTCATATTCACGTAAGGATGCTGCTTTCAGAGAGCGTCTGCAGGAGCTACTCGCCGCCGCCGGGCGCCGCCCGTGGGTCGATGCCAAAGATATCCCGCTCACGTCCAAGTGGCTGGCGGAGATCGAGGGCGCCATTGAAGCGGCGCACACGTTCCTCTTCATCATCAGCCCGGACTCTATTGCCTCAGAAATCTGCCGCGCAGAAATCACCTATGCCACACGGCACCATAAGAAGCTGATTCCTATCGTCTATCGTGAGGTTGATCCAAAAGCCGCGCCCGAAGCCCTGACTGACTTCCAATGGCTATTCTTCCGCGCGCAAGACGACTTTGACGCCGCTTTCCGCGCGCTGATCACCGCTCTTGATACTGACCTCGATCATGTGCGGATGCACACGCGTCTGCTCTTACGCGCCAAAGAATGGGAAAACAGGGGGCACGCGAACAGCGCTTTATTGCGGGGAAATGATCTTGACGAGGCCGAACAGTGGTTGTTGCAAACGGCCAACAAAGAACCAAAACCCATCCCGCTTCACGTAGAGTACATTACAAGTAGTCGCCGCGCGAAATCCAAACGCACGGGATTGTCCATCGTCACGGCAGTACTCGGCCTCGCCATGCTCATAGCGGCCCTGGTGTATTACGAGCGCGCTAAACAGCAAGCAAACATCGCCGGCTCGCGCCGGTTGGCTGCGGCCGCGAGCGCGCTTTTGGATCGACAGTTAGACCTGGCCCTGCTCCTGGGCGCCGCAGCCGACAAACGGGCGTTTACGCTTGAAGCGCGCACGGTTCTGCGCTCCGCTTTCCAGAAAAGCCCGCACCTCCATCGCTTCCTGCATGGCGCCCGCGGCCGGATCTTTGGTCTAGCGTTTAGCGCCGATGGCAAGAGCGTTGCGTCCGTCACTGACCGCGGCGACATCCTGGTTTGGGAAACGCTCACAGGCAAACAGATTTCAATGAATCAAGCCGGTTTGCCCAAAGCGACTTCTGGAGCATTTGGTCCAGGAGGTCGCAAGCTTGCAATCGGAAGCGAGAACGGGACCGTAACGATCTTTGACCTGGACAGCGGCAAACGGTCTGAGTGGCGATCCGCTCATCGAGGCAAAATTACCATTCTTGCCTTCAGCTCCGATGAGAAAACTCTCCTCTCAGTTGGTTCGGAGGGTGCCGCAATCCTTTGGGAAGTGCCGACGGGCCGCCACCGGGTGATCAAGAGCGACCCTGAACCAATCTTTAGTGTTGCGCTCAGCCCCGGCGGTGAGAAAGTTGCCCTTAATAACGAGGGAGGCGCTCTCTTGCTATTCGATCTTATGGCGGGCAAGCAGGAATCGGTCATTGAAAAGCAACGCGGAATCCGAAGCGATGTCGTCTTCAGTCCGGATGGAAAAAAACTCGCATTCTGGGACCAAGAGCATCACGTCATCCTCTGGGATCTCAAAGCGCGGCGGCGCGAACCGGTTCTCAAGGGGCCGGAAAGTTACGTTACCAGCATCGCATTTCGTCCGGATGGAAAAAAACTTGTGACGGGAGGCGGCGCTGGCGAGGTTATTTTTTGGAACGTCGAAACAGGAGAGCACATTACTAATACGAGCAGTCATCAACTTCTGGTGGACGGCATCAAGTGCAGTCCCGGCGGGAAAACCTGCGCTTCGTTTAGCCGCGGGACCACGATGCTCTGGGATGCGGAAACGGGGCGGCCTTTGACCAAACTTTTTGGCCATCGCGCGCCTATGACCGCAATGGAGTTCAGCGCGAATGGAAAGATGCTTGCGTCCGGCAGCGAAGACGGAGCTGTTATCCTATGGACCTACGAAACAGGCAAACAAGTCACCACACTCAGAGTGGGAGACGGCGGCATAGGGGAGGGAGAGGTACACAGCGTCGCTTTCAATCCGCAGGGGACAATACTGCTCGCCGGAAGCGGCGACGGGACGCTCAGTTTCTGGGATGTGGAGACCGGCCAGCAACGACACTCGTTCAAGGGTCATAGCAGCGGAGTTTATACGCTTGCTTATACACCGGATGGCACTATTCTGGCTTCGGCAAGCTTGGATCGAACCATCGGATTATGGGATGCCGATACCCACAGGCCTCGAGCGAGGCTGGAAGCTGGTGGCAGCAAGGTGATTACCCTGGCGTTCAGTCCGGACGGAAAGAAACTCGCTGCTCAAACAAAGCAGGGAATTGTCACCCTTTGGGACGTGGAAAAGAACCAGCAACACGTGCTCCTTGAAAAAAAAGATCTTCAAGTCGCCAGTTTGGCTTTTAGTCCCGACGGGAGGAGCCTCGCCGCCGGTGCTGGGGACGGCAACATCGTCCTCTGGGACCTACCGACGGGGAAAGAGAGAAAAGTTTTGGAAGCTCCCAATGGCGTTGTGTTTAGTGTGGCGTTCAGCCCCGACGGAAGGATGCTCGCGTCGGGAAGTCAGAATGGGACCATCGCTCTATGGAATGTTAGAAGCCAGTCACTCGCTAAGACACTGAACGGTCACAAAGGGGCGGTTACGGGTGTTCTTTTTACTCCGGACGGAAAAAGACTCGCTTCGAGCAGTGTAGACCTCACGGTGGTCATTTGGGATGTCGGCAGCGGCGACCGAAAAGCCCTCCTCGAGGGACACGACGCCTATGTGGTGAGCATCGCCATGACAAAGGACGGAAGAAAACTCGCGTCCGGAAGTTGGGACGGGAGCGTGATGATCTGGGATGCCGATGTCGCCTCCTGGGGGCAAAAGGCTTGCGCGATTGCTAATCGAAACTTAACCGCCAACGAATGGAGCACCTACTTCGGCGGGGAACAGCCTTATCAGATTGTATGTCCCGACTTGCCTAGGTAGTTCTCAGTGAAAAAGTT
>JBOHVR010000340.1:0-6303 GCA_050735755.1 Binatia bacterium | reverse complement strand
ATGGAATGATGGAATGATGTTCCGATTTTCCAATCTTCCAGTATTCCAGTCTTCCAACCTTGTAACGTGAGCGCGTTCAACCAACCTGTTGCTTGCAACTGCGCGCTATGCCACTGCTGTTGCTCGTTCTGCAACGTCTCCAGAGTAGGCTCCGCTTCCAGACTTTTTGGCGTCGCCATGAATTGCGCGTCCAACTTTTCACTCAATTCAGGAAGCGTCTTGGCGATGCTCTCGATTTGCGCGCTGGGCGCGGCGCTCGCTGTCAGATTACCAAGTAGGTTGGATACTTTGGTGGCCCGTGTCGCGATATCGCCGAGCGGGATCACTACCGGGGTCGGCGGCGCCGGATGCGTTGGGGTTTTGATGACTCCGTTTTCTTTTGTTCATCCGCCCCGACCAAAATTGGCGGCAGCGAACAGGCGACGAGCCCAGCGATAAGCGAAGCGCAAAGAAACGATCGCAGCGATCCGCGAGATCTTTCCAGAGGTTTGTCGTTGCCTTCGCTCATGGTTCAAAGTGAATGTCGGACCCAGGCCCCAAATCAATCCGCCGGGCTTTGCGGGCGATAGAAAGAACGTCGGATTGAAGTCGCCAAATCCCGTGCCAGCGGTGCTGGGTACCAATCCACCAAAGGAGGGGAACAGCCTTGCCTGGTTGATGATGGGCATGATGATGCGGGTAATCAGATTCCACTCGTCACTCAGCGTGATCGGAATCACCGGCTGAACATTCAGAACGTAAATCGTTTTGTTGTGGTGCAAGCCCGCCCCGAAGTTCCAGTTGTTCTGCAGCGGCACACTGATCAGATCAGCCACCGGGTTCTGAGTTTTTTTCGCCAGCTCTTCCGCGCTGGGTTGTTGTGGCTCCGCAGCATGCGCGGAAAATGCGGAGGACAGAACAAGAATGATCAATAGCGGGAACCGTTTGGGTCCTTTTTGTCTAATCATGTTCCTTCCTGGGCCGGGGACGAGAGTCGGGGGTCGAGTATCGAGGGGGAGATGTCCCGTCACTCGACACTTGACACTCGTCACTCTCTTTTTGAACTGAGATCTTTCTAGCGGAGAATTGAAATCCCGTATATTGGACCTTAGTCCAATAGGAGAATCACGTAGGGTTTTGGGTTCGAGTGGTGGATCTCGGGTGTCAGGTTTCGGGTGCAAGGTGTCGGGTTTTATTCGGAATACACGTTCCGGGATGGGGGATTCGAGATTCGGGATGCGAGTCGTGAGATGCTGGATTCGAGTTTCGAGATACGCGATTCGGATTTCTTGCTTCGAGGTTCGAACTTTACCCTACGAGATCTCGTATCCCGCATCCCGGATCTCCTATGTCGCGACTCGTATCCCGTATCGCGTTTCCCGCACCTCACATCCTGTATTTCGCGCGGGTTCGACTGAGCTTACGGATAGATCAGGAGGAAATATCCGGCGCTATAATTCTCAAACCAGACACATGGGTCGCAATTTCGTGAAACTCCTGAAGATTACTGGTGACGACTGTTGCCCCCATTTGCCTCGCTGTGAGCGCGATCAGCAAATCATTAACGGGCCCCAGTCGGTCGGCCAATCCCGAGCCGTCACCGTGAAGAGCACGGAACAATCGCCCGGTGTGATCGAACAGTGCCGGCAACGGAGCAATCTGCCGCCCCATGGGAAAAGCGGCCTGTATACGATCCACCGCTCTCTCGCGCCGGGTCGTATCAGCGCCGAGGCGGAGTTCCATCAGCACGACGGAGGAAAGGAAACGGATGGTGTTACCTACACCGCCAAAAATCCAATCCGCATGGAGATCTGCACGCAGGTAATCGATAAAGACATTGGTATCGAGGAGCACCTTGCCGGTTACCGATACGGCCATGGTCGCCTATCGCCTTTCAAGCTCCCCTTTAACGGCTTCAAGGCGGCAAGGACTTGTTGTTCCTCCACGAGAAGCGAGAGCGCGCGATCGATCGCCTCTTGCTCTGATTCCACGCCAAAGTAGCGCTTGGCAAAATCGATCTTCTTTTGATCGAGTTTGAGATGTTTGTGTTTAAGGGCGCTGGTACGCATGTGGATTCTCCTGTATGTACATAGCATGTACACGTCTACCATGCCCCGCCGCGAGACTCAACCTCGTCAATCTGAGATCTTTCTAGCCAAGAGCGAGCGCATGCTGAAGCGCGAGCTGCCTAATTCCCGCTTGTGGGTCTTCGACGAGATCCATAAGTACCGGTCGTGGCGCAACTGGCTAAGGGTCTCTACGATGGGCAAAGGCCCGGTCAGAGAATTTTAGTCACCGGAAGCGCCCGCCTGGATTTCTACCGTTTCGGCGGGGATTCGCTTCAGGGGCGCTACCATCTGTTGCGTCTTCTCGGCCAAGGAACTCGGCATTCGCACGTCCGCCGGCTTGAGCGATCTGCTCAAGCTGGGAGGTTTTCCTGAGCCTTTCCTGCAGGTGTCGGCAACCGGTAAGAAGGACTACCCTACTCCCGAGGGCATTCGCGTAAGCCCGGCACTGGCCTTCCTGGACAAGCTCATCTAATTTGTCTTGAGCATTCAAAGTAAAACAATGGAGTCACGGAATGACGGAACGTCTGTCCCACACTCTCTTTTCCCTTGTCCCTCGGTGCTACTTGGTCTTCGTGATCTTCGATCCCTGAATGCCGATACCGGCCATCAACCCCTGCTGGTTGAAAATAAAGGCGTAGACGTCGTCTTTAATCGTCGTCGTGGTGACCGACTTGCCCATGCCCATGCTCACCACAACGATGCTCGGCCCGACGCCGAGCTCCCAGCCGCCGCTTCGGTCAAGATATTCCATGGCACGATCACTCATCAGGAACATCGCATAGCCAAACACCTGAACGCCGGCCTGAAGGCCGAAGGAACCGGCAACGGAGTTGTAATGACCACCAACCTGGCCGTTCTGAAAAAGGACGCCCTCACCGTAATGGGCGCCTCCCAAAAAACCCGCTTTAAAGACGTTCGGAAACACCAGAATTGCCTTTGCCTCTTCCGCCAGTGCCTTCGCCCGGGGTTGACTCACGTAAAGTTTTGCGAGAGAGGCCCGGGCGTTCTTCTCGAGTCCGGCCGTGTCCGCTGCCAAGGTTGCGCGCACGGCCACCAGACTCGCTGCCCCAAACGCCACAGCAAACGTCACCACCACAGCACGCGGATAAATTCTCATTTTTTTCTCCCTGTACGACTGGGCGCCAAAAATTTTGGGCTTCGGCTGTCAGGTGTCAGGAACCGAGTGTAGAGTGTCGGGTGTCAGTGCTGAAACCTGAACACTGAAACCTCCTTTCACCGTTTCACTGATCACTGATGATTATTCTTCCACTCGTCCCTCGACCCTCGTCCCCCCTACCGCACCAGCGGCACGCCCGACGCGATGTCATATTTCACGACAGCCCTGATCTTATTTTCGATCTGCAGGTAACGCGCAACTTTCTTCACCGGCAAGACTTTGCTTAGCTTCGGCGCGTAGGTGCTCTTCAGATTGGCTTCCGCCTGTTCGATAGCAACCGCCTCTTCAATCAGCTTCTTCGCTTTGTCGTCGGTGAGGGACTTGCCGCGGAAATCTTCCGCGTAGCTTTCCAGTAAGTTAGCCACACGTTGATTGATCTTTTGCAGTTCTTTTTGATACTGATCATAGATCGGCCAGAAGCCTTTCGTCTCTGACTCCGTCAATTCCATATTTGTCGCCACGACCAATTTCTTGTCCGCTTTAAGCTTGGCACGCAGAATTTCCATATTATCGGCCGGCTTGTCTTGAGCCACGACATGGTTGGTAAAGCCAACCAGCATGATCACTGTCATAATCTCGATTATTCTCCTCGCTAAATCTGTTCGCATCATTTTTCTCCTTTAGGTTTCAAGTTTCAGTGTTCAGTTTTCAGCATTAGAATCTCTTTCCTGACACTGACACCCGACCTGAAACCTTCCCGTTCACTGATAACTGATGACTGATCACTGTTGACTATTTTCCCCTCGTTTGTCCCTCGACTCTCTTTCCCTATGGATTCGGGTTGATCTTCGTAATTTTCGATCCTTGGATACCGATCCCACCCATGAGTCCCTTCTGGTCGAAGATAAAGGCGTACACACCCTTCTGCAGCGTTGTGGTTGACAAATTCTTCCCGAATCCCGTGTCCAGCACCACCAAGCTCGGTCCCGTTCCAAGCTCCCAGCCATCGCTGTTGTCAAGATACTTGACCGATGCATCGTCCATGAAAAACAGCACATAGCCGAACGCCTGGGCCCCGGCTTGAAATCCATAGGACGCCGCCAGTGAGCGATAATAGGCGACGGTCTTGCCGTTTTTCCGCAAAGCTCCGTCACCAAATTGCCCGGCGATTATGAACCCACCCTTAACGATGCTTGGAAAAACCAGCACTGCCACTGCCTTGTCGGCCAAAGCTTTTGCACCCGGTGTGTTGTTGTAAAGGGTCGCCAACGACTGTGCAGCATTGCGATTGATTTCGCTCGCATTCGCCGCCACCGCCATATCCGCGCCCAGGATATTGAGGGTAACGGTCACCAAGGTCAGCCCAGCCGCCAGTATCCGGCATCTGAGATTTTCGTTCTTTGTCTTCATTGTTTTTGTCCTTTCATCATGACTCAAGTGTTGCGGCGCTATTGGACCAACGGCACCGTGACCGCGAGGTCGTACTTGATGAGTATTCGGTACTCGTTTTCGATCTGAAGGTAACGCGCTGCTTTTTTCGCCGGCAACGCTTTCATTACCTTCGGAAGATATGAGCTCCGCTGCTTAGCCTCGTCCTGCTCGAGGGCGATCCACTCGTCCAGCAGCTGCTTCGCTTTTTCGTCGGTAAGCGACTGGCTCTTATATTCTCCGGCGTAGCTCTGGAGTAAGTTAAGAAGTCGCTCGTTGAGTTTGTGCAGATCCTTTTGGTAATCCTCGTAAACTGGCCAGAACGTCTTGGCTTCCGATTCCGTCAATCCCATGTACTGCGCGACATTCAATTTCTTGTCCGCTTTGAGCTTTTCATGGATGATTTCCATATTGTTCGCTGGCTTTTCGCCCCCGGTGGGTTTTGTCTGCCCTAAACCGACTTGAGTGAACCCGGTAAGGGCGCCGAGGAAGCCCACCGCCACTAGCTGCAAAACAGATCGCCTTCGCATAGATCCTCCTTTCAATTGTGAACACCAACCGGAAGTAACGCTTGCCAATTTCGATATCAGACGGCGCGCCCGACCGTATATTGGACTTTGGTCCAATAGAGGGAAGCGTGGTTAATACGGCGGAGCAATCTTAAATTCGAGTAGGGGCAACCCCCTGTGGTCGCCCAAAAGACCGGGCAGGCACAAGGCCTTCTAAAATGGGTGCCCTTACATTAGATACGTTGTGAAAACGAAACTGAACCGCGACCTAGCGCTACCGCTCTATTCTCTGGTCGTCTGTTGCCCTTCATTGCTTCCGTCGTCCTTCATACCACCGTCAATCCACGCTCTGAGCAGCGCGTCGGCGACTGCCAGCACCACCGGGCCAACGAAGATACCGATTAGACCAAACGCGAGAAGACCGCCGACGACTCCGGCGAAGACCAGGAGCAGCGGCAGGTTCGCGCCCTTTTTGATAAGAATCGGGCGCAGAAAATTATCCATGGTACCGGCAACAGTTGTCCAGACGAGCAAGAAAGTTCCCCAAGTCGAGTCGCCGCTCCAGTAGAGCCAGGCCACCGCAGACCCGAGGACCGGAATCAGCCCAATCTGAGCGATACATAGGAGCAGCATCGCCGCGGTGAGAATGCCGGCGAAGGGCACGCCGGCGATCACAAGCCCGAGCCCGCCGAAAACCGTTTGCGCGAGCGCGGTCACCACGATGCCAAGGGCAACCCCGCGTATTGTTTGGCCGGCGAGACGGACCGCGTTTTCCCCGCCCGACCCTGCCAGACGCCGGCCGAAGCGCAAAAAGCGCTGTGCCGCAAGCTCGCCGTTAGCGTACATGGCAGCGGCGAGAATGACCGTTAACAAAAACTCCACCAACAAAACGCCAATGTTGCCTAACTGGGCGACAAACCATGCGAGCACAATGCCGGCGTAGGGCGCGGCCCTGGCGGCAACTTCTTGAATTCCCGTGGCGGCCACTCCCTCCCACAACTCCACCGCTCTTGCTCCGACGAACGGGAGATTTGCCACCCATTCCGGTGGAGACGGCGTCTTGAAAGCAGCAAGCGATTTGGACCACACAGCAATCTCATCGGCGTTGGAGACAATCGTGCCGATCGCGGATGTCAGTGGCACGACCAGGACACATAGAAGCAAGAGTGTCATCACTGCAACCGCCAGGGAACGCTTGCCC
>JBOHVR010000339.1:0-1909 GCA_050735755.1 Binatia bacterium | reverse complement strand
CGGGTGCGGCATGGACTGGTTCTGGCCTGTCTCGGAGACACGGGGAAACTCACGTACAAAAAAAGTCGCCGCGGCGACGCCGAGATCGATCGCGCCGTCATGAAGGCGCTCAAGGATGCCGCCGCGCCCCATGAGGTCCTTGAGTTCTCGCCGTATGGCTACGACGAGCGGCAATTTTGTTCACCCGGCATCAATCTTTCCGTGGGTTGTTTCATGAGGACCCCGCACGGACGCTTTGCAGAGTATCACACCTCCGCGGACAACCTGGACTTTGTCAAGACCGAATGCCTCAGCGAATCGTTCGCCATGTGCCTGGCGGTGTTTCAGATCCTGGAAAACAATCGAACCCTCGTGAACCTGAATCCCAAGTGCGAGCCGCAATTGGGAAAAAGGGGACTCTATGGGTCGATCGGCGGGCACAGCGATGGACGGCTCCGCGAGCTGGCGCTGCTCTGGGTGCTGAATATGTCCGACGGCGGCCATGGCCTGCTAGATATCGCGGACCGATCCGGGCTGCCTTTCAGCTTGATCCAAAGCGCGGCGCAAGCGCTCGAGCAGCATGGGCTGCTGGAGGAGCGCGGGTGAAGAAGGCGCAGCCATCGCCAAATTCGCTGGAGCGCTACCCGCCACCTCCGGCGCTGGCCGGACAGATGGCGGTTGTCACGGGAGCGAGCAGCGGCATCGGCAAGGCCATTGCACTGGAGCTGGCGGCCATGGGAGCCCGGCTGTGCTTGTTGGGACGGAGGCAAGCGTCCCTCGAGGAAGTCGCGCGCGCGGGAAGGATGCAAAATTTAACCTATGAGGTCGATTTGGCGGTACCGGAAGAGATCGAAGGTTTTGCCGCGAGTTTCGCGCGCGATTGCGGCGAGATTGACCTGCTCATCCACTCCGCCGGCGTGATCGGGCTGGGCGGGATCGAAAGGGCTTCAGTTGAGGAGCTGGATCGGCAGTTTTGCACCAACGTGCGTGCTCCCTACGTTTTGACCCAAGCCTTGCTCCCATTGCTCAGGGCGCGCCATGGTCAAGTGGTGTTCATCAACTCCAGCGCCGGGCTGAGCGCAAACGCCGGGTCGGGCCAGTACGCCGCTACCAAGCACGCGCTCACGGCGATCGCCGACTCCCTGCGCCAAGAGGTGAACGCCGACGGCATTCGCGTCCTGAGCGTGTTCATCGGCAGAACCGCGACTCCCATGCAGGCGACCGTCCATGCCTTCGAGGGCCGGCCTTATTGTCCGGAAAAATTGGTCCAGCCGGAAAACGTCGCGTCGCTCGTCATTCATGCTTTGAGTGTGCCGCGGACGGCTGAAGTTACCGCGATCCACATGCGACCTTTTGCCAAGACGGATTAATCATTCAACGTAAGCCTTCGTGGCATTCCCCCTCGAGGCGGTCGAGACCGGCCTTCACGGTTTGAACTTCCGCTTACCCTCATCGTAACTTCTCGCACGGGAGAAGGAACAATTCGCGCAGCGCGCGGCCTCGTCATTGAACCGAGGCCTGCTTTGTTTACGCATCCTCAAGAAAATTTCTTCGGATTTCGTGATTGATGAACCGCCCAGCAATTAAAGCACTCGGTATCAGCAAAACTTACCGCATTGCCGCAAGGCAGGAAAAATACAAAACACTGCGCGATTCCTTGAGCGCGGCGCTCGCTGCTCCGCTCCGTACGCTGGGGGCGACATTTGGCTTTGCGCAAGATGAAAGTGACGGCCGCGTGGAATGCTTTCAAGCTTTGCGCGACGTCTCCTTCAGCATTGAGCCAGGAGAAGTGGTCGGCATCATTGGGCGGAACGGCGCCGGCAAGAGCACGCTCCTTAAGATCCTTTCGCGCATCACGGAGCCGGCTGCCGGCGTCGCCGAAATTCACGGCCGCGTAGGTTCGCTGTTGGAAGTGGGCACGGGGTTTCAC
>JBOHVR010000338.1:0-5427 GCA_050735755.1 Binatia bacterium | reverse complement strand
CGAGGGACGGGGCTGGCGTGGCTTTCACCATCACGCCACCTTGTGTATTGCAGCGTACGGCTTCTTGCTGGCAGATCGTCTTCAACATGGCGGCTCTAAAAAAAACTCCTCTCGATCAAAAGCGGCTGGCCTACCCCAAGATTACACTCCACGCGGCAGCCCAACGCGCGCAACGTCACGTGCCCGATTCCATCGCCACGCTGCGCTATATACTGGCTTGCGCCATCGTGAGACAACTCGATCGATGCCCATGCTGCAACGTGGTCAATCGACGTTAATGACACAGTAGTACTAGAGAGTTAGGAGGGAGGAAAAATATGAAAAAAATATGGACTCTACTGGTAGCGGGCAGCCTTTTAATTGTGCCTGTTCAGGGGGCACTGGCGAAGTGCACGCCGCTGATCAACGAGGGGCGTGAGCTTTTATCCAAGGGCAATTTTCCCAAGGACCAAGCGAGCAAGATCAAGGCGCTCCTGGATGAAGCCGCACAGTTTCGGGACAGCGGCGATCACGTTAACGGGGTTAAGAAGGCCAACGAGGCTTTAAACCTGCTGAAAAAGAAGTAGGTTTACCCCGTACCACAGAACACCCGCACGTGAGCGCGGGACACACGTTTCTGAAGTTCTCCGAAAGATAGCGACCTGTGCCACGGACTTACGCCCGTGGCACGGGATTTACTTTCCTTTGATCCGGGGATCTCCAGCGGGAGGAGCTAACTAAGCATCCTTCCGGATGATCCCGGTGGGTTGGTCGGCGGTGGGGAAGACGAATCCCTCGGTTAGCGACGCAGGCTTCGGGGCCGTGAGCCCCAACGGTCGGCATTGAGAACTTCTGGCAACCACGCGCTCCGGCTCGAGCGGAGCCGGCCGCATCTCCCGATTCGGGACCCATTCTTCGGGAGTGGATTCTCAACCTCTACGCTGGTGTGATGCGCCGATGGGGATTGTTCAATTGGACGAAAGATTATTTCACCCGGCTAGGGATAAGACATTGTGGTTTCGCTTGTTCTTCTAGTCCTGGGCATTGGACTTGTCCTGTGGTCTGCCGAGAGGCTAACCGATGGCGTGCTTGGCGCCGCCGCCTCTTTTGCGGTTAGCGCATTTTTCGTCGGTGCTCTGGTTTCGGGTTTTGAGCCGGAGAACCTGGTGACAGGCATTGTGGCAAATCTCGAGAGGTTGCCTCAGGTTGCTTTGGGAACGGTGATTGGATCGGCGGTGTTCATGATCTTAGGCGGATTTGGCGCCGCGATCCTGATCGTTCCCATGAAGGTTGAGGTCCCTCGACCGGGAATTCTTGTTATGATCGCGAGCCTTTTGCTCTTTGGTTTGGCGTTGTTGAATGATGGGATGGTAAGCCGATGGGAAGGATTCTTACTCCTGGTCGGCTCCGGCGCGCTTATGGTTCGCCTTTATCGAACGTCTCCGGTTTTGCTCGCCCGCTCTCCCGGCGAGCTCGAGGCGAGCGAGCAAAAACCTTCTTCGCGCTCCCGCGCGCTGCTGCTCATCGGTCTGGGAATTCTGGGGACCCTTCTTGGTGCCGAGCTGCTGGTTCAAGGGGCCGCCGGAGTTATTCAGAGATTCGGTATATCGGAGACGTTCGTAGGCATGACCATCGTCGGCCTCGGCGAAAGCCTGGAGGAGACGGCCCGGATGGTGGCTCCGGCACGTCGAGGCAGGTATGACGTGGCACTGGGAAATGTTGTGGGGACCACAATTATTTTGTTGACGTTTAACTTGGGGTTAATCGCCCTGGTGCGTCCAATTACCGCTGACCCGTGGGTTGTGAAATTCCACGCGCCGTATCTGATCGTGTGTGTTCTGTTGGTGGGAGCGTTATTGCTGGTGAACAAGCGACTCGAACGATGGGTCGGAGCACTGTTGATCTCGCTTTATCTGCTCTATCTCGCCGTAAACTTACGATACCTCTAAACATTCGCGTCTTAAATATTCTTCCGGGTTGGGAGTGGGTAGCAAGGAAAACTAGACCAGTGAATTTCGTTCGCCCTGAACCTTCGACTCGGCCGTTGGTTCTGAGCCCTTCGGCTATATTCAGGACATGCTTCGTCGAAGAATGAACGGGCGGCTCAGGACAGGCGGGTCGAAGGGCCCCGGGCAGAGAAGAATTGTTATGCGGGGACGCGGGACGGAACCGGGCGTAGCAATAACGCCATGAGCCCGACGCTTGCGATCGAGAGAACTCCTAAAATCCAAAAAATCGTCGACAGTTCAGTTGTCACGAGCAGGATGCCGACAATGGAAGTCGATGTCGTTTTGGAAACTTGCTGCAGCAACCGGTCGAAGGAAACGATGCCCCCGCGCAGCTCGCGCGGCGCGTTTTGCGTAAGCAAGCTTTTTTGCATTGGCGAGATGGCCCCGTTGGCGATTCCGTAGAAAAAAAGCGCGCCGCCGACCAGCCACACGCCGGGCAAGAAGGGTACGACAACCAGAGCGACACCGCTGATAAGAAAAGCGACAAACAAAAGCTTCGTGGTGTCGAGAATTCCCGCCAGGCGTCCCGCCTGGCTTGAAGTGATCATCGCGCCGACGGAGAAAAAGATGTAGAGCAAACCCGCAGTCGCCGTTGAAATCCCGTGGGTTCGAACGAGAAAAAGCGGAAAATACGTGAGGAAGCCGTAATCGAGAAAAAAACGGAGAAAGCCTGCGGAAAAGGCAACCATGAGCCGCGGGTGACGGGTGAGACGCAGAACGTCCGCGAGATAGGTTTTCGTCTTCCTCGTGGTGATTGCTTTGGTTTCCGGCATCCAAATGAACACGAGTATTCCCAGGGGAACGGTCAAAACATAGAAAACAAAAGGCCAGTACCAGGCGACAGCGGCCAGAGCGCCGCCCAGCGGGGGAAAGATCAAGTAACCGACACGATCGAGAAAGACTTTCAGTCCTTGGCCGCCGATTTCCTTGTGGCCCTCGAGCAAGTCGCCGATCAGCACAATCGTGAGGGGAATGACGGCGCTGAAAGCGACTCCCTGCGCGGTTCTTAGAACAAGAACCCAGAAAAAGCTCGGCGCCAGAGCTATCGCAGAACCACTGAGACCGTACAGAATGAGTCCCCAGGCGAGAAGCGGGCGGCGGCCGTAGAGATCGGCAATCATCCCAAAGAACGGCGCCAGGAGGATCGCCGGCGCGGTGTAAAGGGTCATGATCAGCGAAAGGGCGGAGTCGCTGACGCCGAACGGTTCCGTCATCGCCGGCAATGCCGGCTGGATGAAGTTCACGCCCATGATCAGGGCCAGACTGGAGGCGTAGACAAGACCCAGCGTCCGGCGCTGAACCGGCGCAAGCTCACCCAGGCCAAACAGTTGAGAAATAGTTCGCATGGCCATAGACGGACGGAAGCTGATTCACTCTAATTCAGCCGCGGAGAAAAGCAAAGAAGAATGGAGCACCGATCATCGATCTACAGTCCCGGTTCGGCTCACGAGCAATTGACCCGGGGAAAGAAAGTTTCTATTCTCGCGTGGAAGCATTACCTGAAGATGGCAAGGTACGAAGGAAGAAATCGTGAATGCTCTCGGGTTGCCGAGAGTGGACAAGAAGTAACAACCAACCTTTGCCGGGTCTTTCATTCATCATGGACTCCGGATGCGAATGGTGAGGAGCTAAGCGATGAAACGAACGTTGATCTTAACCGCGGATGTGAATCTTCTGAATGTAAGCGACCCTCGTGTTCCATTTGCCCGCGTTGCCGATGTTCTCGGCAAGGCGGACGTGGTATTCGGGAATCTGGAATGCGTTCTTTCCGATCCGCCGGCGGGATACTCTCTTGAGCACGAAGGTTTCTATGCCGGAGCGAAAGCGGGCGAGGCGTTGAAACTGGGAAATTTTCATGCGGTGGGTTGCGCCAATAACGTGACTTATGGCGCCGAGCCGATTCGCGCTTCGTTGGCGCGTCTCGACGATCTGGGCATACGCTACACCGGCGCCGGTCTGGACCGGAAAGCGGCGCGAGCGCCGGTCATATTGGAAAGGGAAAATGTACGCTTCGGTTTTTTGCAATATACCTCGATTTTTTGGCCCACGGGCCAGGCCGCGGGCGAGCATTCCCCCGGTGTTGCCACAATCAAGGCACATACCGCTTACCAGCCAAAGATTGCGAACCGGCCAGGAGTAGCGCCTATCGTATTGACTTCAGCGGATGATCAGGAACTCACTGAGTTCCGCGATGACATCTTGGCATTAAGAAAGCGAGCTGATCTGGTCGTGTCCTCGCATCATTGGGGATACGGCGAGGAGGTGCTGCAATATCAAAAACAAATTGCGCATGCCGCGGTGGAAGCCGGCGCCGCCATCGTCGCGGGTCATGGCGTGCACTATCCCTTGGCCATTGAGGTCTACAAAGGAAAACCGATCTTTTACGGGTTGGGAGGGTTCTCCTTTCACACGGGCCATCATGCAAGAGTATTCGGCGATTGGGTAGGTCTGATGGCGCGCGTTACCCTGGAAGATCGCGAAGTCATAAAGGTGACGTGCTCACCCGTGCGGCATAACGAGCGCAATGAAACGATGATTCGCTCGGTTCAAGAGGAGCGGGAAGAGATGGAGCGGTTGGTAGGGCTCTCTAAGAAGCTCAAAACCGAGCTGGATATAAGCGGCGACGAAGTGCTGGTCTGGCAAAGAACCTGATACGCCGGCGGCGCGTTCTTTTAAGGTCAAAGTCCTTATCCCATAGACGAAAAAAATGAACGAGACTCTTGAAGTCGCGAGGTTCGTTTACAAGACGAATTATGAAGATCTTCCGCCCGACCTGGTAGGTCAATTCAAGATATTCGTTCTCGATACCTTAGCTGCGGGTTTTATCGGCTCGCTCCTGCCCTGGGCCAAAATCGTCGTGGAAATGGTTCGAGATCTCGGCGGCAGGGAAGAAGTTTCCGTCATCAACCAGTCGTGGAAAGCGGATATTTCGCGGGCCGCTCTGGCCAACGGCACCATGATCGCCAGCTTTGAATGCGAGCCCTTAACCGGCTCGCATGCCGCCGGCACGGTGCTGCCAGCCGTGATGGCTCTCTGCGAGCGGGAGCATCTGGACGGCCAAGCTTTTATGACCGGGCTTATCTTGGGCGCGGAGGTCTCTGCGCGGATCGCGCGAACCGCCGTCGGTTTGGAAGCTGAACGGGGTTTTCACAATCCCGGAACCCAGGGGCCGCTGGCGGCGGCAGTTGCCGTGGGCAAGTTATCAGGATTGGATGAGATCCGGCTGGTGAACGCTTTAGGGATCGCCGGTTCTTGTTCCGCGGGCCTGCTGGAATTTGCCTGGAAGGGCGCCGACACCAAGAGGATTCATCTCGGAAGAGCGAGCCAGCTGGGTCTCGAGAGCGCGCTCTTGGCCAAGAATGGATTCACCGGCCCTGCCACCGTGTTGGAAGGCCGGTATGGGTACTACAACGCGTTCTCGCGCCCGCCTGACATGGAG
>JBOHVR010000337.1:0-2779 GCA_050735755.1 Binatia bacterium | reverse complement strand
CGTTAGAACGTCTTTAATCTCTTGCAGGCCGGCGTAAAGGTGCTTTTGCGCTTTCTTAAAGACGGGGACAAGAGCCGTCTGCCAGTCATGGCAATGAAGCAGATCCCAGGGGCCGGTTTGCTGCGCCAGGTCAAGCGCCGCGCGAGCGAGGAAAACAAACCTTTCGGCGTTGTCCGGATAGTCTCCGTCCGCCGTGCCGTAGAGGCCTGGGCGGTCGAAATAGTCGCGGCCCGAGATGAGGTATACCGGCAAGGATTCAGCGAGGCTCGTTCTGAAGACGGTTGCTTTGATGACATGGCCCGCGACCTTTCCATGGCATTCTATTTCGGTCTCCCGCAAGTCATGGAGGCTGGCCAGAGTACTACGATAAGCGGGCATGACGAGATTAACCTGGGTTCCGGATCGGACCAGCCTGGCGGCCAGAGAGCTGACCATGTCGCCCAGACCGCCGGTTTTGGCCAGAGGAAAAACCTCCGAGGAAATCATCAAGACCTTCATGAAGGTTTTTCCCCTTCCACCCGAAGAGACAATGCCGCCGCTTCCGGAGTTACGGGGTTGATGTAGAATCCGGAGCCCCATTCAAAGCCGGCGACCCGCGCTAGCTTCGGCAAGATCTCGATATGCCAGTGGTAGTACTCGCGCCCCGGCGCGTCAAAAGGCATTGAATGAATGATAGAGTTGAAGGACGGATAGCTTAACGCCCGGTTGAGACGCCGCAGTGTTGCCTTGAGTACGCGGGCGAGTTCAGCACATTCGCCCTCGGGAGCATTTTCAAAGTAAGGCGAGTGACATTTGGGTAGAATCCACGTTTCAAAAGGGACTCGGGACGCGAAAGGGCAGACAACCAAGAACAGGTCACCTTCGATTACGACGCGGCTTCCTTGCTTCAGCTCCTGAGACACAATATCACAATAGACGCACTGACCCTTGCTTTGGTAGTGAATTGAAGCCGAGCTTAACTCCTCCACGATCTGCTGCGGAACCAGAGGCAGGGCAATCAGCTGCGAGTGGGCGTGTTCGATGGTGGCGCCGGCTGCCGCGCCCTGATTCTTGAATATTAGGATATGGCGAAACCTGCGGTCTTTTTTCAAAGCCGAGACCCGCTCTTGATAAACCGCGACGGCGTCTTCACACTCGACGTCCGTTAAAGCGCTCATGTTGCTTTCATGACGCGGCGTTTCAATGATCACTTCGTGCGCTCCGAACCCATTCACGAAATCATAGATTCCGTCGACGCAAGGCTTGAGGCCGGCCTCGGTGATCAACGCCGGGAACTTGTTCGGAACCACGCGCAGCGTCCAGCTGGATTTCTCAGACCCATGCGGCCTGCGGGCCAGGATCTCCGGCGGCGTCATATCCTCGTTGCCCGCGCAGAAGGGACAGGGTCCTCGGCGACTCAAAACGCTCTGAGCGTCGAACTGGTTAGGTCGGTTAGCTCTGTCGGTGGCGATGATAACCCAGCGGTCGCGGATGGGATCTTTTCTTAGCTGAGGCATGCAACAACAACCGCATGAAAATGCGGATGCACCAGGAAAGTACCACAACAGTTGGAACTCTTCCAGCGAGGAGATCAGATCAGATTCAGATGGCGCGTGAGGAATGGAACTTATGCTTCGACGGGCTCAGCAAGAACGGGGGATTTTTTCGTCTTTTGTGCCGTTCCCCCTGCAGGGGCAGGTTCGGCCCCTGCGAACTTATTAGATCCCATAAAAACGGCGCGCATTTTCCTCAAGAAGTTTCTTCTTTGCCCCAGTCGAAAGATCCTCGCGTGCTTGCAGGATCCGAGCCGTTCCTTCGGCTCGGTCGGCATGAGGATAATCGGACGAGAACATGAGCTTGTCATCGCCGATTTCTTCGATCACGCGGCCCAGGAAGGGCTCGTTACCTTCACAGCCGAAAAAGATCCGGCCGGAGTTGAAGTATTCGCTCGGGCGCCGCTTGATCAATTGGCGGGCATTGTAACGGGGGTTTTCAAAGTGATCATCCATGCGCTCGAGGTAAAACGAAACCCAATTGCAGCCGCCTTCCAAAAAAGCGAAGCGGAGGTCCGGATAACGGTCTAAAAGACCACAGCACATTACGCTGGTAAAGCCCGCCATCAAGGGAAAAATCCCCGCCAGCACGCGCGTGGGAAAAAAATGGGGGAAGAGATCGCTGACGCCGGGAAATTGTAAGTTGAAGTGCACCGCAATAGGCAGGTTCAGCCGGTTGCACTCGGCAAAGAAAATTTCGTTTGCGGGATCGTCGAGGCGACCTTTCCTAACGGTTCCGCTGATCATCACCGCGGCCAGGCCGCTTTGCCGGATCCGCGAAACTTCCTGTGCCGCGCCTTCGGGATCGCGCAAGCACACGAGTCCGACACCCTTCAGGCGCTGTGGCGCTTCAGCGCAGACTTGAGCCAGCCAGGAGTTATAGGCGCGGCACACGCCATTGGCCAACACTCCGTCTTCCCAGGTATTGACTTCAAGTAAGAAGCTGGGGAAGAGAAATTGCACGTTGATGCCTTCACGATCGAGATCCTGGAGGCGTTCTTTGACATTCGATAGGGTTTGGCTGCCGACTGAAGCGCGCCGCGCGCTTGCCTGTCTGGCGCTGGGAGGAGCGGCGGTTCCGGGAAGAAACGCGCCCGGGATACTCGGGCGACGATAACGGGTAACGCCATCGGCGACCCAAAAGCAGCTCCCTTCGTCATCCTCGATGACTCGCGGGCGATAGCGGCGCAAAGATGGCTCCATGTAGTTGGCAAAAATCTCTTCCGTCTCGAAAAGATGGCCGTCGG
>JBOHVR010000336.1:0-3424 GCA_050735755.1 Binatia bacterium | reverse complement strand
GGTTTTGGTGCTGTCCGTGCCAAACCTTAGCCGCTTCCGCGTGAATGTCTTCCGCCAACGCGGCTCCGTAGCCTTAGTCATCCGAAAGATCCGGTATGAAATCAGGAGCATCGCGGAACTTGGACTGCCGCCCCTTTTGAGCGAACTAATACTCTTGAAACGAGGGCTCATTCTGGTGGTGGGAGCTGCCGGCACGGGGAAGTCGACGACGTTGGCAGCTATGATTGATCATCGCAATTCGTATGGCTCAGGCCATATTATCACCATTGAAGATCCAATAGAGTTTGTTCACAGGCATAAAAAATGTCTTGTAAATCAGAGAGAATTGGGATTTGACACTCATTCTTTTTCGGATGCGCTAAGGAGAGCGGTGCGCCAGGCTCCTGATGTTGTCGTCATTGGCGAGGTTCGGGATTCCGAATCCATGGAAGCTGCGATTACCTTTGCCGACACAGGGCACTTATGCCTGGCCACTCTTCACGCTTCTAACGCAACACAGGCGTTCGAGCGAATTCTCAACTTTTTCCCTGAAGTCCGTCGCCCGCAGCTATTCATGCAACTTTCCCTGAATCTGCGCGCTATCATATCTCAACGACTGATCCCCTCCTTGGAAAACGAGAAACGCGTGGCAGCGATAGAAGTCCTGATTGATACTCCGCGAATAAAAGATTTGATCAAGTGCGGCGAAATAGATTCGCTCCAAGATGGTATGGAACATGGCGTTCATGAAGGTTGTCAGTCGTTCGATCAAGCGTTGTTCCAACTCTACCAGCAAGGGCAAATCAGCCTTGAGCAGGCGCTCGCAAATGCAGATAGCACGAACAATCTCCGCCTGAAAATCAAATTAGAGGATATGAAGGAAAAATCGGAAGACAAAACGTTCAAACTCAGAAAGGATATCGCCGCGAGAATAGTTTAATGCGCATAATTTGGGAGCGGGCAAGTTAACGATATCGCTTCTCTTGCTTTCGCTGCTTGCGCTTTTCCCTGGTATTAAGCCAGATCCTCAAGAGAAGGCCAGGGATGATCGCGAGAATTACGATGACGATGATCTGCAGGACAATCGAACCGGCGTCCACTTTAACACCCGAACGGATCAGCGGGAGCACCTTCGCTCCTTTCAAGCATTACAAAATATGAGCATAAGACAATAGGGTTTCTTGCGGGGCTCTGAAAGCCGCGTTGCGCGTGTGACCCCTCTCCCTCTCAGCGTTTTTTCCTCCCCAATTTCCGCCCCATAAATCTGGTTGCGGTTCCAAGAGGTCATTTGACCTGCCGTGGCGCAGGCAAATCCACTCTTGTGCAACGAGCGTAGAGGAGCGCGCTGCCTCGACCTGTTGGATCCGGAAGTGTTAAGATGGGAAAGGAAAAAGTAAAAAGGCAAAAAAAGAAAAAGACAAAGATGAATCAAAGATAGAGAGTCGGGCCGAACCCCAAAAAGGAGGGTAAGCAAATGTTTTCGCCCGCCGGGACCAAAGACCCTGACGGGCAGTGGGCGAGCGCGCATTCCAACCTACAAAATCGTCGCGTATAATTCCCGGCTCGTATCGCCCAGCGATCTCCCCAAGAGTTGGGACGATCTGCTGCAGCCAAAATGGAGAGGCAAGATTCTGATGGGCTCCAATAATTATGAATGGTTCGGCAACATGCTGAAGTTTATGGGAGAAGAGCAAGGCATGGCGGTTATGAAAAAACTTGCAGCGCACGAGCTTCACCTGAGGGAAGGCAATAGCCTCATCCTGCAACTGCTGTCGGCGGGGGAGGGATATTTTTCCATAGCGGCGAACGTAGACGGCGTGGAAGAGCTTAAGGCGAAAGGCGGCCCGGTGGATTGGATCGGAGTCGATCCCGTCATTTCCCGGCTGCATCCTATCGCCGTCGCGCGCACCGCCCCTCATCCGAATGCGGCCCGACTGTACGTGGACTTTATCTTGTCGAAGGAGGCGCAGGAGATTATTACCAAGGAGTTTATCGGGATCTCCGACCGCCCGGATGTAAAAAAAGCATTTTCGCGGCCCGGCATGAAATTGCACTACGCGGATTTAAGGCTCGCCGATCGATATGAAGAAATCACGAAAAAGTTCGATAGCGTGTTCAAGATAAGATAGAGATTACCTGCCGCGCGCGGGAGACAAGCCGAGAATCCGCCGGGTGTCGGCTGGAGTCGCAATCTCTCTTCCCAATTCTTTAGCTATCCGAACGATCCGTTCGATGAGTTGAGCATTGCTTTGGGCAGGCACGCCGTCAGCGTAGTACGGGATATCCTGGCCTCCCAAGCGCAAATGACCACCCTTGATGACGACGAAAGCCGCCATTCGCGTTTGGCCGATGGGGCCGGCCGTGCCGCGCGGAGCGACCATGTAGACGGAATCAGCGGGAAGGTTGTTGATGCGGTGGCTGATTTCTTCCGGCGTCGGAGGAGACCAAGTTCCTCCTTCAGTCCCGAAGAACAACTCGAGCCAATAAGGTTTCGCAACGAGCCCTTGCGCGGCCAAATAATTAAAGTTCCAGATGCCGCCAAGGTGCCAAACTTCCCAACACGGCTTGACGCCGGTTTCCAAGCAGCAGCGGGCGTACTCTTCAAGCTCGGAGCGCGTGTGAACGAACTTCACGTCACGCACTCCGCGCAGGCTAAGATAATCGTGTTCTGAAAGGCAAATGCCCATGAAGTCCGGTTTTCCGGTGCCAAGGCGAAGCAGGGTTTTGCGCTCCTCAAGCGGAGAGCTGGCGCGGCCGAAATCGACCAGAACATCGCATTGCTTGCGTATATCTTCGGTCAAACGGGCCCAGCCATCCGGAATCGTTTTATCTTCCCGATCCACGGGTCCATGCAGGTGGACGATACTGGCGCCGGCCTTGCGCGCGGCGACTGCTGATTCCACAACCTCTTCCCAGCTCGCTGGAATGGCTGGAAGCGCCGGATCGGCCTTCCCCGGATATCCAAGCGCGGCAAAAATAATCAACTTTTCTTCCATGAGAATCTCCCGGTGACAAATTAGTCTGATCCGCCAATAACAGCTTGTGTTCTCGACTGTCAATCGAGGAAAGGCAGTCAGTTGCTGAGGTCAGGGGGTGTTTTGATTAAGACCAGGCTGCCAGGTCCTAAAGTGATTCTGCCGACGAGCTCTCCGCTCATCGACGGGGCTCAGGCGCACGGAGGCTCCTAGTCCACCAGTCACAAAAAAACTTTTTCGGTTAAACTTCCGAGGACGCCCTTAAAGAAAGAGGGCTTGTCAGTCACAGGTGGTGAGAAGTCGTCTAGCGTTGGATCAGGGGACTCGCTAGCAGTCCCCCCGACGCTGATTTCCTGCCTGGGTTGGACCGTCACGGAGTCCGGAATGCGTAAAATTGAAAAGTACCCGGCGCGACGAACTCGCCCTCCAGCCGAACGACATCCCCGCGGCGCAACCGGCGGAAGTTTTCC
>JBOHVR010000335.1:0-5089 GCA_050735755.1 Binatia bacterium | reverse complement strand
GGGGTTGCCTCTACATAGGGGCTGCGAAATTTGTTGCACGTTGGCGGTTCCTTTGATCAAGAAATTTCAAGGTCGCGTAAAACGTCTCATTGACAGGCGCCGGCCGGCCGTGGCGGCGCAGAGTTTTGAGCACGATGCCGTTGAAGGCTTCGTGTTCGAGCGGCTTCCCGTTTTCCAGGTCCTGGAGCATGGAGGGTTTGAAGTCGCCTAAGCCGCGCGAGAAGCTAAGAGTGCGTTCAACAATCGAAGGGTCGAGATCGATGCCGTGACAGTGAGCCGCTTCCTTGACTTCCTCCATGCAGTTGATGGCGAGCTGGGTTAGAGATTCCGATTCCAGGATCGTGTTGACGGGAGCTTGAAGCAGGCAAGCGAGAGCGCAAAAAGGCGCATTCCAAACCAGCTTCTCCCACATCGCTTTGCCGATCTCCGTGCTGATCTCGCAGGGGACTTGTGCGCGAGTAAAAGACTCCCTGAGGCGCCGGGTAACGGCATCGACGGTTCCAGCCAGTTCTCCCAACACGATCCGTCCCGCTGAGGAATGCTCAGTGATCCCTGGAGCCGCCAATTGCGCCGCGATGTATATGACGCCTGCGCGAACGCGCTCGCGACCCCAAAGGCGCGCTAGCTTGGCCGGGCTGTCAACGCCATTCTGCAAAGTTAGAATCACGGTGCTTGTACCGATGAGCGGCTGCAGCTGCGTTGCCGCGAGTTCGGTGTCGTACGTTTTGACCGCGAAGAGAATGACATCCACGGCGCCGACTTCCATTGCTTCGGCGGCAAAGCACGAGCGAATATGGAGGTCACCCGTGATGCTTTTTATTTTGAGACCGTCTCGTCGCATCGCATCAAGGTGTTTGCCGCGCGCGATGAACGCGACATCGAACCCTGCGGCCGCAAGTTTGGCGCCAAAATAACTGCCCACGGCGCCCGCGCCCATCACGGCAACTCGCATCGTATTCTCCTGATCGTGCTGACTCTATGCAGAAGGAGATTCCTTGTCAATTTGCGGTCGTGGTTTCAGTTTCATTTTCACGACGTATCTAATGTAGGGGCAGGCCCCTGTGCCTGCCCGGTCTTTTGGGCGACCACAGGGGGTCGCCCAAACTGCACCACAACCCAATTTGCGCTGCCTATTTAGCGCCGAGGCGAGTTGTGGTATGAACGCAGGCAGAAATGGAGAAGATCAAGCCGTTGCCGGATCAGGTGAGGGTGCTGGACATTGAGGAGGGCGAGCAGGTTAACTTTGCGGGGAAGGTGTACACTGTTTTCAGCCGCACGACTCTTGCCTCCGGAGAGCCCGCCCTGGTGCTGGGGCGCGACGGTGAACAGTTCGTAATCGGCGCCGCCAAGTTCTTCGCGGAAAGTAAAACCCTAGTGCAAAAAAATGAATAAAACCCGCCTCACCTTAGCTTGCTGGGATTACGATCGCACCCGAGCCTTGGAAACAGGGAGCGTTCAAGTCGAAGGCGTCGACTTAACCTATCTGCCGCTTCGCGTGGAAGAAACCTTCTGGCGCATGCTGCGCTATCAGGAGTTCGACGCGGCGGAGATGTCGTTCGGGTCGTATCTGTTGTCCCGCGACCGAGGCCAACCACGATTTGTCGCGATACCGGTCTTTCCCTCACGCGCTTTTCGCCACTCGTGCATCTATGTCAATACGGAAGCGGGAATCCGCGAGCCTAAGGACCTCATCGGAAAGCGCGTTGGCGTCCCGGAATATCAAATCACGATGGCGATATGGGCGCGTGGAATCCTCCAGCACGAATACGGCGTCGCGCCGCGGCAGATGCGTTGGTTTACGGGCGGCGAGGAGCACCCGGGTCGCATCGACAAGGTCAAGCATGACTTGCCGGAGGGGGTAAGCATTGAATCCATCGCCCCGGACAAAACCTTGTCGTCAATGCTCGAGCAGGGCGAAATCGATGCCATGATTTCGGCCCACATGCCCTCGCCATTTGTGCGGCGCTCCCCTAAGGTCGCGCGCCTCCTTCCCGATTTTCCAAACGTCGAAAAGGACTACTACAGGCGCACCAAAATTTTTCCGATCATGCACACCATTGTTTTGCGCGCCGACGTCTATGAACGCTTCCCGTGGGTGGCGCAGAGCCTTTATAAAGCGTTCGTGGAAGCAAAAAAGATCTGCCAGGAATCCATGTACGAGTTCTCCGCGCTCAAATATATGCTGGCGTGGTCGATCGCGGAGATGGAAGAAGAGCGAGAAATCTTCGGAGCCGATCTATGGCCTTACGGGTTGGAGCCCAACCGCCACGTGCTCGAGACCCTGGTTCAATATACGCACGAGCAGGGTTTGATTAAGAAGAAACCCGAAGTCGACAGTCTTTTTGCTGCGAACACGTTGGAAGAATTTAGGATCTAGGGAAGTTGGAGTATGGGAGTATTGGAGTGTTGGGTCTTAAAGGCAATACTCCATTACTCCATCATTCCAGTACTCCAGTCTCCACGGATTACTTGGATGATAATCGATGCCTGAAGATAAAAAAGAGCCGGTCGTGGAAGAAGAAAAATGGTGGATTGATCGCGGTCCCGTTAAAGAGCGGCAGCACCACGAAAAGGTCCAGCTCGGTCAGGGTCTGATTGAGCAATGGGTGTATGGGTTGCTGCATGACTACAGCCAGGATCAGGCCGTCAAAAACGTGGTTGATATCAACAAACGGTTAGTCCCGGAATTCACCGGGGGACCGGGAGAGTGGAGTTATCTTTCCTTAGGGGTGGGAAGTTTCCCGGCAGGAAGGATGACTAAGATCAAGGGGATGCTGAAATTGCCCGGGTATGCACGCGCGCTGGTAATCGATGCGGGCTATTCGGCGCGGGTGCTGGTGACGGGGGATCCGGTCGGCGAAAAACTCGTCGATCTCAACTTCACCGAGGTCCCTTCGATGGATTACTGGGTCAAAGGGGAATTGGTCGAAGAAAGATTATTTTCCAATCTGGACGAGGCGCTCAGGAGGATGCGAGGATCGCTCCACCGTTACTTGCGATCGATTCCCACCTTCTGAAATGATGTTCCTATCGCATCGAGGCAAAACGGCCGCTCCTAATGGCAACCACAGGTCTGGGGAGTGCAACCGCACCCCCCGCCGCTGGAAGCTTCGCCGTCGCGGCGATTGCCGGGGGAGCTAAAGACGGAAAGTTTTCGCGCCACGTCTTGGCTTTCACATTTCGGGCAGGCTATGGTTTCTTGGCTTGACAAGAGGAAGTGTTCGAAATCGATCGCGCACTTGCGGCAGTTGTACTCGTAAATCGGCATCGTCGTTCTCCCGTATTTTCCTTACAATCGTTTTAACTTGCCTTTTGCCTTTTCTTCCGTCTTCGGCGCGCGCGTGGCGCCAACCTCTAAGGGAACACTGGCGGTAATCTCCAGCCCGTAGCCGGACAAACCCACTAAATTCTTCGGGTTATTCGTGAGCAGGCGCATTTTTCCTACTCCAAGATCTCTTAGGATTTGTGCGCCGATGCCGTAGTCTCTGAAGTCGGTCTGCTGCATGAACGGAGGTTTGGCCTGCTTTATGTCGCTCCCCGAGCGGGAACTACTCAGGATGGACCCAAGTTGGTCTTCCCTGGTTTGAAGGTAGACAATAACTCCTTTTCCCTCTTTGGCAATGCGCTCTATCGAATAGCGGATGACGGCGCTCGTGTTGCGCAGCGCAAAGCCGAAAACATCGCCCGGGACAAACTTCGAATGCATGCGAACGAGGGTTTCTTCGTGCGGTGAAATCTTGCCCTTAACCAAGGCGAGGTGCTCCGTGTCATCGACGTGGGTGTTGTAGACGGTGGCCTGAAAATCGCCGCCGAAGCGCGCGGGCAAGCGGGCGGAGGCAACGGGGTATACCAGACAATCATAGCGCAGTCGATATTGAATCAGATCGGCAATGGTAACGAGCTTGAGGCCATGCATTTCGGCAAACTTTTCCAGGTCGGGTAGACGCGCCATGGTGCCATCGTCGTTCATGACCTCGCAGATGACTCCAGCCGGCTTCAAGCCGGCCAGGCGCGCGAGGTCTACGGACCCTTCCGTCTGTCCGGCGCGAACCAACACTCCGCCTTTCTTTGCTTGGAGGGGAAAAACATGGCCGGGAGTCACGAGATTCTGGGGACCGCCGTTGTCCTCAATGGCGATCAAGATCGTTTCGCATCGATCCGCGGCCGATATCCCCGTGGTGATGTTTTGTGCGGCATCGATGGAGACGGTAAAGGCGGTGCCGAAAGGAGAGGTGTTCTCGGAAACCATCATGCGCAGCCCCAGCTGTTTCACCCGTTCCTCGGTGAGGGGAAGGCAGATCAGGCCGCGTCCGAAGCGCGCCATGAAGTTGATCGCTTCCGGAGTCACCTTCTCAGCCGCCATGCAGAGATCGCCCTCGTTTTCACGATTTTTGTCATCCATGAGGACGACCATTCGGCCTTGGCGAATATCTTCAATCGCTTCTTCGATGGTTGCCAGCGGCATGGTTCGCCTCGTAACTTACTCGACGATCATAAAGACGGGGGCAATTCTTGTCAACGCGCTCAGACACAGGTATTCTGACGGTGTTTCTTCTCTAGCATCCGAGCCCTATTCAAGCAAACTTAGGCGGAAATGCGATGGTAGTTCTGCGTCGGTCGCTGCGGGATTTAGTCAAAATCGATCTTGACATGGAGGCGATTGAGCGCCTGCAGTGGCGGGATTTTGGCAATGGCCTCTTCATGGCGCGCCTGGCACGGGAAGGCGCCAAGGAGTTGGTGCTTTATCGCGTCAGGGAAGATGCTGGCCCGACAGCTTTTGTGCGGCATGAGCACCTTCAAGGCGAATTTTATTTGGTTCTCAAGGGAAAGATCGCGGATGAAAGCGGCGTGTACGAATAAGGTGATGTGGTATACCTCGAACCGCATTCCGTGCATGAGCCGCGGGCCATCGGCGAAACGATTGTTCTGGTGCTTTGGCCGGCGGGGGTCAAGATTGTGGCGTGAAGGCCGCGTTGTATGTGGCAGGTCGGATAGTAACAGAGGCAAGGAGGCGAACATGAAGACTTTAGGCTTTATCGGCACGGGAGGCATGGGCAGCGGGATGGCGGCGAATCTCATTAAGGCCGGT
>JBOHVR010000334.1:0-5951 GCA_050735755.1 Binatia bacterium | reverse complement strand
CGCTTAGGGATCAGGTCATGGCGCGCACTGTGGCCCCGGAGTTGGACAAGGACCCTGAGCGCAAAGGCTCAGCCGTCATCATCAAGGTTGATAAAGTAACGAATCTGGCCGGCCAGGTCCTGCAATCGCGCTAGAATTTCGGTTGGGCGCGTAGGCCGGTGTCTTCCGGTGTTTTTTCCTCGGTGTTTTCACGGCATCCGGTCGCTCGTAACGCCTGCCTTGTCAGGATTTTTCACCCTTCAGCCGCTTTAGGAATCCGCTCTCCCGCAGCTCGGTGAAAAAGCGCGGATCGTAAAAGTCGTCGGCTTTTGCCGAAGCTGCCTGCGGCACGGCTTTGCTGATCAGCCCCAGGATGAGCTCGATTCCTTTTGGGTCGACTTGGAGGGAGGGTGCCATCGCTTTTCCCTCGGCCGCCATCGAATGGGTCAGTATTTCCTTGTCTTCGACCTTGGTATATTTCTGCACGACCTTGCCGGCGACCTCCGGATTGGTCAGAAAAGTATGAATCGCTTCGGCGTAAGCTCGGGTGAATCGGCTGATCTCTGCTTGTTTGCGTGCGACTGTCGGCCGCGTCGAGAGGAGCACGGTGGCGGCGAACGGAATCTTCAGCGCCGTGATATCTAAAATCACTTTAAAGCCCAATCTCTGGGCAAAGAGATCATAGGGCGGCGTGGTCGTGAAAGCGTCAACGGAGCCCGCCTTGAGAGCCGGAATGCCCTGGGTCGTGCTGCCCATCTGAACATAACTCAAGTCTTTTAACGGATCGATTTGAAAACGCCCGAGCGCGGCTTGCGTATACATATCCGGATTTGAACCGATGCGGTCGATGCCGAGCCGCTTCCCTTTGAGATCCTGGACGCCGGCGATTTCCTTTCTGCCGACGATCGCGCCGACCATGGCGTGTTTATACTCTGACCGATGATCACCAGGTTCTTGGCGCCGCCGAGCATCGCCCGTATGGGAGCGAAGCCGCCAATGATGCCGATGTCCGCTTCGCCGGACAGAATCGACGTCGTTCCGATCGGCCACTTTGGATTTGGAAGTGCCGGCCCACGCCGAGATTGTGCTCGAGTGCGAAATTCTTCCTAAGCAGCACAAGGCGGAAGCGCCATTCGGCGAATACCCGGGAACTTACGGGCCGCAGCGGAACAATCCCATCGTTCAAGTAAAGGCGATCACCATGCGGCACAACGCGCTGTATCAATCGAGCTTCGTGGGCCATGCCGATAACCTGTTACTCTCAGGCATCGTCCGCTCCACGACTATCATGAAGACTGTAAAGCTGGCCTCGCCCAAGGTCAGAGCGGTCCACGTGCCTACCTCGGGCAGGTGCCGGTTCATTTGCTATCTCTCGATTGAGAAGATCATCGAGGGCGAGCCCAAGAACGCCGCCATGGCAGCATTCGCCGCGGACCCGTTTCTCAAATACGTCGTCGTGGTGGATCAGGATGTGAATATCCTCAACGACGAGGAAGTGTTGCACGCCATTGCAACGCGAGTGCGGGCCGATACGGATATCTTTATGGTCACTTACGCCAAGGGTTCACCACTCGATCCCGCGTCTTACGATCCGGCGGGAGGTTCTCATCTGGTAACCAAGATGGGCATCGATGCCACCCGCAAAGCGAACTATCCCGAGGAGATCAGGGTGCCTGGATCGGATGACATTAAACTGGAAGATTACTTTCCGGGGTGGCGCTGACCCTAGAGCATAGCGGGGCCAGCCGTAAACCAAGCTTGGAATATCTCTCCGAAACCTGTTTCGCCCGCATAGGTAACTGAATGTCTGTCAGTTCGAGCGAATTCGAGAAATCCTTTCTTAGCTCCCTCACACGAAATTCATCTTTAATGACAGCTCTTCAAAAGCCGCATGAAGATGCGCAACCCTGTGACCGATGGCGCGTGAGTCTAGTGATCTGTTGAGCCAGCCTTGCCGCGCCGGCCACGCGATAGGTGCTTTAAGTTGCAGCTAGAAAACCAGACGGTTTTTAGGAGACGCTAGAATCCAGATTTAGACGCGACCGCAAAACGCCTTTTAAGGCAAGCTTGATTGCGCCACGGCATCTTTGATTGCTTTTTTTTCGTTCGGTTCTAGAATCCCCGCCTTTTGTAGCTCCAGTAAAAACTTATCTACCTTATTTACGAACTGCCCGTGGGACTGCGCCTCTAGGGCCAAATTCAATATCTCGTCAGTAATGGTGCAGCCCGCTGCTTCCGTGAGAAGGGTATTTGCGACCCCAGAATCGATGCCGTCAATGATTACCGTCGGTCTTGTGTCGGAATGAGGGCATTGATCTTGTTCATCTGGCACTCCATCGCCATCCGAATCCGGGGTGAAGCGATAAATATATGCTGCGCCAGACCCCGGTTCACCAGCGACGATTCGCTCGCCCGCAGCAGCTATAGATTGACCGAATCGGGGACGCATGGAAGCACCCGTGCCTGTAAGGATTTGCGCTTGGGCCCATCGTCTTGTTTCAGGATCAAACCCTAAGACATACACTGCTCCTCGACCGGTATTACTCACGGGTGCACCTACAAAAATCCGATCGCCGGCAATGGCCACGGCAGATCCGAATTCAATGCCCGGAGTTCCATCCGATGGGGCAAGCTTCTGTTCCTCCGTCCATAGCATGGTGTCGTTATCACGGCGGAACACGTACGCATAATTTGCAGACAGCGTTCCGACCACGATCCGATCGCCGCTGACACTTACCGAATGGCCAAACAAATCCCCCTCGATCCCATCGGGCGGTGTTAGCTTTGTTTTGAACTCCCAGGTTTCGGAGAGGCGATTAAACAAATATGCTGAACCGGCACGATTGGGGTTGCACCGACAGTTGTTCGTTTGAATTGCCCCGGCAACGATCCGCTCTCCGTCGATCGCAACCGACCATCCCAAACTGTCTTCTTCCGTACCGTCTGATGCCACGAGTTTTTGTTCCTGAACCCACATCGTTGTTTCGGAATTAAATCGATAGACGTACACCGCGCCCGATCGCGATGCTTTATCGTCATCAGCCGGTGAGCCAATGACTAAGCGATCACCATCAATAGCGATAGATGATCCGAAAACGTCACCTTGTGCGCCGTCTGATGCCATGATCTTCTGTTCTAACAACCAACTCATAGTTTCCGGGTAAAATCGAAAAACGTAGACGGCGCCTGACTGTTCATTATGAAACGGCGCTCCTACAATGATTCGATCGTTACCTATTGCTACAGACAGTCCAAACAGATCATTTGCCGCGGCGTCCAACGCGATCAGCTTTTGTTCTTCGATCCATGTCATTGTGCTGCTATTGTACCTATATACGTGAACTGCTCCCTTATTGCCGTCTTCAGCCGGAGCACCAATAACAAGTTCTTCTCCCGCAATAGCGACGGCGTTTCCCCCCACGCCGGTCAATCCTTGTTCTAGGACATATCCTGCAATAGCCGTACTCCGATTGCCAAGCGCGAAAACACTAATCAAAAGAAAAATTGCCAACCCCGGAATTCTCCCGGTGTTGTCTTTGGAATTGGTAGACATGTTCTCGCACATCCTGAAAGACCATTGAACGACTTTTTTAAGCACGCACGCTCCCATGTTTCCTCCTCGCTCGGTCTGATAACGAGGTGACTGTAAAAAATGTCGATATCAGCGAAGCAAGCAACGCGCCAAGCCGGTGCCTGTTCACCGACCACGCGGGTCTTTCCCTTCCTGTTCGGAGCGAGAACGCAAACGATGTGACCGTGGGTCAATTCAATCAATTTTAGAGGATCAGGTTTGACTCACCTAGAAAACTTCTGAGTGGCGCGTGCTCGCGGTTTGGTGTCCTCTTCTGTGCGTTTTTTGCCGGGCGCGTTTGTTTTGAGCGACCTGACAAGATTTCCGGTGACCGCGGCTATCTCGTCAATGGCAGCAAGCAAAGCGGCGCCATTGGCTTTTGATAATTTGTTGAAGCCGCTGAGCTTTCGCACGAATTTTAAGGAGGCTGCACGAATCTCTTCTTTCGCTGCCGGTTCTAAGTTGAAAAGATTTTTGATGTTTCTACACATAACGGTTACCTCCGATTTCTCAGTGCGCTGTTCTTTGCATAAGTGGTGCGCGTTTCCACACGCGTCGATTGGGTTAGGCTCCGCTAAACAATAAAGTTTACAATTCAATGGTTCAGCAATATTTTTTTTGATCTCAGTGCGGCGCAAGAGTGTAGTTCGAATCAGGATGAAAGGAATGCCCTCGGAGATGAAGTTCGCGCATCTGCCCGGAACTGACTTGCTGCCCGGTCTCATAGTCGCGCGGGTCGAGGAGCGCCTTGACTTGCAGGCCGCTGCGCGTGTGCGTGCCGCCGATCAAGTTAACCACGGTTTCATAGCTCACCAACGGCTTGCCGCGCCAGTTCATGCTGATGAAGGAGAACAGCCGGTGCTCGATCTTGTTCCATTTGCTGGTACCGGGCGGGTAGTGGCACACCGAGATCGGGATCCCGATCTCTTTGGCCAAGACTTGCAGATAAAGCTTCCACGCCCGCAGCCGATGGCCGTTGCTGCCCCCGGCATCGGCGCAGATCAACAGCCTGCCGGCGTGCGGGTAACTCTTGCGGCCCAGCATCCGCCACCAGAGCCGGATGCTCGCGACGGCAAATTCCGCGGTGTCGTGGCTGACCCCGACGTTCACCAGCGCCTTATCGCGGGCTACATCGTAGGCGCCGTACGGAATGGCTTTGCCTTGCCCCAAATGCGGGAAGTCATGCACATGCACCGCCTGGGCTTGGCCCTGCCTGTGCCAGCGCTGACCGGCGTTTTTGAAGGCGCCCACCAGCTCTTTTTTCTTCGTGTCCACCGAGACCACCGGGTCACCGCTGCGCAAAAAGGCTTTCACCTGCGCGTTGATGTGGCGAAACTGCGCATCGCGATCCGGGTGCTGCCGACCCTCCAGACTCTTCACGTTGGCTTGCAGCGAGTAGTCCATGTCGTGCAGACAACGCCCGACGGTGACCGCGCTCACCGCATGGCCGCGCCGGCTGAGTTCCTCGGCGATGGTGCGGGTGGACTTGGCTGTCCACTTGAGCAGGCTCATCGGATCGCCCGCCGTGGTCTCCTCCACAATCCGGGTAAGCTCGCGCTTCAGCGCAGGCGCTACTTCCTCGACCCGCTTGCGTCCCGCCCCGCCGCGGCGAATCCGACCCGCCTGCGCACTCATCACCGGCCCCTTGCGCTGCAATTGCGCCGCTCCTTTGTAGATCGTCGGGCGCGACATCCCAGTCAGTTCCGAGAGTCGGCTGATCCCACCACGGCCCAACTCCACAGCCTTCTCCGCCACAAACAGCCGAGCTTGCGACTCGTTGAGTGTGCCAAGCACTTTCAACCAGCGCCGTTCCGCGTCCGATGTGCTCGTTCTCGAAGCCATGCGCCCATAGTCTCGCACGCTTGGAACAATACCGAAATTGCCCCATTTTGTAAACTTTATTGTTTAGCAACCCCCTAGTGGATTTTGAGTATTAGACGGCGGCCGCGCAAGAAAGTTTACGAATCGAAAAAGCCATGCGAATTCGATCCAACTCAGTAAATCGTTTAAGTTGGATCGGCTTGCATCGGCAGGGAGCAGTCCGCTAGACTCCGAATGCCGACAGTTCGAATTCACAAGGAGCGCGTCATGGAAATTGAAAAAAAGCTAAAGGACTTGGGATATGATTTGCCTAATCCACCGGTGCCGGCGGCGAACTACATCGGATACGTGCGCGTAGGAAATTTATTGTTTATCGGCGGCAACATCGGCCGGATCAACGGCGCGCTCAAGTATCGCGGCAAAGTCGGCGCGGCCGTCACCCTCGAGCAGGCTTACGAAGCGGCGCGCAATTGCGCCCTCAATCATCTCGCGACTATGAAAGCGGCGCTGGGCGATCTCGACAGAGTCGAGCGCATCGTCAAGGTGCTGAGTTATGTCAACGTCACGCCGGGATTTACCG
>JBOHVR010000333.1:0-3060 GCA_050735755.1 Binatia bacterium | reverse complement strand
CCTCGAGCGGAGCCGAGGACAGGCCCTTCGACGCGGCTCAGGACAGGCGCAGTAAGACATGGCGGGAACTAAGACCAAGTTTATCTTCGTTACCGGCGGAGTGGTTTCTTCTCTTGGCAAAGGGTTGGCATCGGCTTCGATCGGCGCACTCATGGAAAGCCGGGGCCTGCGGGTCACACACTTGAAAATGGACCCCTATATCAACGTCGATCCTGGCACGATGAGCCCGTTCCAACACGGCGAGGTTTTTGTTACCGACGACGGCGCGGAAACAGACCTCGACTTAGGACATTACGAACGCTACGTCTCCACTCCGATGGGACGAAAAAATAACTTCACGACCGGTCAAGTCTATGACACGGTAATTGCCAACGAACGCCGCGGGGATTATCTCGGCGGCACGGTGCAAGTCATCCCGCACATCACGGACGAAATCAAGCGGCGCATTCGGCTCGCCGCTGAGGGTTACGATTTGGCCATCTGCGAGGTCGGGGGCACGGTCGGAGACATCGAAAGCCTTCCGTTCCTGGAAGCGATCCGGCAACTCGGTTGGGAGTTGGACAAGGAAAATGTGCTTTATATTCACTTGACCTTGGTGCCCTACATTGCTGCTGGCGGGGAACTGAAGACCAAGCCGACGCAGCACAGCGTCAAAGAACTGACCGGATTGGGAATTCAGCCGGACATTTTACTGTGCCGCACCGATCGCTTATTGGACCGGAAACTCAAGTCCAAAATCGCGCAATTCTGCAACGTCGATGAAAATGCGGTGATCACCGCCAAGGATGTCGAGTGGGTGTACGAGGTTCCGCTGATCTTCCATGAAGAGGGACTGGACGAGCGGCTGGTCGAGAAACTGCACATGTGGACTGCGGCGCCGAATCTGCGCAAGTGGCAACGTGTCGTGCACGTGCTCAAAAATCCCAAAGACTCGGTCCGCATCGCGGTGGTCGGTAAGTATATGAGCCTGAAAGAATCGTATAAGAGCCTGTTCGAAGCCTTGGTTCACGGCGGAATTGCCAACGAGGTCAAAGTCGAAATGGAGTGCATCGAGGCCGAGCAGGTCGAGCAAGAGGGGCCGGCAGGAATTTTAGGGCGGGCGGATGGCATCTTGATTCCGGGGGGCTTTGGCGGCCGGGGGAGTGAAGGCAAGATCGAGACGGTGCGCTATGCCCGCGAGAACCAAGTGCCATTCTTCGGCATCTGCCTGGGGCTGCAAATGGCGGTCGTTGAATTTGCGCGCAACGTCTGCGGGCTCGCCGAGGCGAACTCCACTGAATTTAATGACAAGACGCCGCATCCGGTCATTCACCTGATGGACAACCAGAAAGGGCTAGAGAAAAAAGGCGGAACGATGCGCCTCGGAGCGTATCCCTGTGTGCTCCAGGACGATTCGGCGGCCTTTAAGCTCTATGGCAAAAAGAAGGTTTCCGAGCGCCACCGGCACCGCTTCGAGGTTAACAACGACTACCGCGAACTCTTTCTCACTCATGGGATGATCTTGAGCGGGCTTTCGCCCGATGCCAATTTAGTGGAAATCATCGAACTCAAAGACCATCCGTGGTTTGTCGGGTGTCAGTTTCATCCCGAATTCAAGTCACATCCCACCGAATCGCATCCCCTTTTCAAAGGTTTCATTAAAGCGGCGCTACAAAATCGCTCGGCGCAGAGAGAAGCCCCGCGCATCAAGGTCGCCGGACGTGACGTCGGCTGAAGTGGCAGCGAAAAGCGTAAAGGTCGGCGGCTTTGAGATCGGCGCCGGAAAGCCGCTGGCCGTAATCGCCGGCCCCTGCGTTATTGAGGGGCGAGATCCAGCCTTGCGTCACGCGGAGTTTCTTAAGAACGCGGCCGACCGCATCGGCCTCCCGTTCATCTACAAATCCTCCTACGACAAAGCCAACCGCACGTCGCTCTCTTCCTATCGGGGGCTCGGATTGGAAAAAGGGTTAGAGATTTTGCGCGAGGTGAAAGAAAAAGTGGGCGTTCCGATCTTAACCGACGTTCACGAGCAGGAACAAATCGCCGCGGTTAAACAGGTTGCCGATATCCTGCAGATCCCCGCTTTTCTCTGCCGCCAGACTGATTTTGTCGTGGCGGTGGCGCGCTCGGGAAACATCGTCAACGTCAAAAAGGGGCAGTTCCTCGCTCCTTGGGACTTGCGCCATGTGGTAGACAAAATCGTTTCCACGGGCAACGAACAGGTCTTGGTCACCGAGCGCGGGGTTTGCTTCGGCTACAACAATCTGGTTTCCGACATGCGCTCGCTCGCGATATTGCGCGATGTGGGATATCCGGTCGTTTTTGACGCGACACATAGCCTGCAGCTTCCCGGCGGACGCGGCAATGCGTCCGGAGGCGAGAGAAAGTTTATCGCGCCTCTTGCCCGCGCCGGCGTCGCTGTGGGCGTGGACGCTTTGTTTATGGAGGTCCACGAAGACCCGGATCGCGCCTTGAGCGATGGACCCAACTCGCTGCCACTGCGGGAAGTGGAGGAGTTGTGGCGGCTCGCGAAGGAGATCGATAGCTTAGTGAAGGAACGCGCTTGATGGATAAAACCGAAACCTTGCACCGAGCGCGCCGAGTGCTCGAAACCGAGGCTCAGAGTATCCTTGCTCTAGCCGAACGATTGGACCATGGGGTGGTTTTGGCGGCCGACATTTTGTCGTGCTGCCAGGGCAAAGTGGTGCTGACCGGACTGGGCAAGTCCGGGCTGGTCGCGCGCAAGATTGCCGCCACTTTTGCCAGCACAGGAACGCCGGCGTTTTTTCTGCACGCCGCCGAAGGCATCCATGGCGACATCGGCATGCTCATGAAAGGAGACGTCGTGCTAGCCGTCTCCAATAGCGGGGAAACCGAGGAACTCCTGAAGCTTCTTCCCATTATTAAGCGTATCGCTTTAAAGCTGATCGTGCTCACGGGCAATCCCGACTCGACGCTGGCGCGCGCGGGCGATGTGGTCTTGAATGTGGGGGTGAAGGAGGAAGGCTGCCCCTTGGGTCTTTCTCCCATGGCGAGCACAACCAGCGCGCTGGCCATGGGAGACGCCCTTGCGGTCGTGCT
>JBOHVR010000332.1:0-6584 GCA_050735755.1 Binatia bacterium | reverse complement strand
GTGGTCGGTAAAGGCGACTCCCATCCCCCTGCGAGTGCTGGTCGTCAAACCGCTTCTCTGGATCGACGACCTCATCTGGGGCAAGAGGCCGTGGAAACATATGAAGTGGCTAAGCTACGACAATGCTCCTAAAGAGGTCAAGTGCAACATACCGGGCTGCAATGCGAAGCACACAACTCTCCAGGACAAACGGTTGCATGTGACCAAGTCGGCCGCCCACGGAGCGCCGGTCGGACAGTAACGGTGGCAAAATAGCTGAGCGGGAGAGGACCAACCCATGGCATTTGTGATCGCCGAGCCCTGCATTGACGTTAAGGACAAGGCTTGCATAGATGTTTGCCCAATGGATTGCATTCACGGCACTGATAACGACAGGATGCTCTACATCGATCCCGACGAGTGTATCGACTGCGATGGCTGCGTCCCGGCATGCCCGGTGGAAGCTATTTTCCCCGCAGACAAAATCCCGGAAAAGTGGAAACATTACATTCAGATCAATGCGGACTACTTCAAAGGCAATAAATGACGCTCCTGCCGCGTTTCCGAATTCCCAAAATCAGGCCTTAAGTCACGATCCGTTCCTCTCGGGAATAATAGCGGTCCAAGGCAAAGCAACGCCCGAGATTCCGTAGATGCGATTGCGACGCTTATGGCTGACCCTCCTATTGCAAACGACGACTAGCCGTGATCCAGGAGTTTAAAGCGGTTTGGAAGCGAGTTGACAAGCCAATTGGTATTAATAGAAAAAAGTTTTGTCCATAGCAATTCTGATTCAGTGCGGCGATGAGAAAAGAAATGACGCGGAGCACGGACTTGCCGCTCCAAGGTTTAGACGAAGACGTCGCTCTGCGGACCATCCTCGAAGGAACAGCGATGGAAACGGGCGAGCGCTTCTTTGCCGCGCTCGTCCAGAATCTGGCCAAGGCGCTGCGAACCGATGGCGCTTGGGTAACCGAATATTTGAAAGAATGTCGCAGGTTGCGCGCCCTGGCCTTTTGGATGGATGGACAATGGGTCCAAGATTACGAAGCCGACATCGCCGGAACACCGTGCGAACAAGTCATTGAGACCGCCAACCTGGTTCATTTTCCAGACAAACTGCTCGAGCTATACCCCGACGATCCTGACATTAAAGCAACTGGAGCGGTCAGTTACCTAGGCATGCCATTGAAAGATATCGATGGCAGAATCCTGGGCCATCTGGCAGTTATCGACCGGCGACCTATTCCCGAAGAACCCAAGGTCCTGACTCTTTTTCGCATCTTTGCGGCCCGGGCAACCGCGGAATTGCAGCGACTGCGGGCCGAAAAGCAGGTTTGCGAGCGGGAGGAGAAGCTCGGCCGGCTCGTCAACAGCGCAATGGACGCCATCATCGAAGTTGACCGGCATCTCGAGGTGACCCGGATGAATCCGGCCGCCGAAAAGGTTTTCGGCTGCAAAGCCGTGGACGCCACCGGCAAAAACTTCGGCCGCGTGCTTGCTCCCGAGGCGCAAGAGAAACTCGCACGCTTGATGATCGATCTCGACACCCGACCGGAGGGACAGCGTTATCTCTGGATTCCTGGCGGTCTCAAAGGGCTCTCCCCTACCGGCGCGGAGTTCCCGGCGGAGGCCACGCTCTCCCGATTCGATATCGAGCGGGAGCCCTTTTACACCTTGATCCTCAGAGACGTGAACGAGCGCCTCGAGGCCGACCGCAAGATCCACTCGCTCACGGCGGAAGCCGAGTACCTGCGCCAGGAGATCAAGACTCTTTGCGGCTTTGACGAGATTCTGGGACAAAGCGCGCCGCTCAAACGGGTCCTCGAAGACGTCGAGCAGGTCGCGGTTACCGATACAACGGTTCTGATTCTCGGCGAAACCGGCACCGGAAAGGAGCTCATCGCTCGAGCGATTCACGGCGTGAGCCGGCGGCGCGAGAGGCCGCTCATCACGATCAACTGCGCCGCGATTCCCGCCGCGCTCATGGAAAGCGAATTTTTTGGGCATGAAAAAGGCGCCTTTACCGGCGCAACCCAGAGTCGGGAAGGACGCTTTGCGCTGGCCGATCGCGGGACGATCTTTCTAGACGAGATTGGGGAATTGTCGCTGGATCTACAGGCGAAGCTCTTGCGCGTCTTGCAGGAGGGAGAGTTCACCCCTGTCGGCAGCTCTCGGATGAGAAAAGTCGATGTGCGGGTGATTGCGGCCACGAACCGCGATATCGACAAAGTCGTGCGCGATGGCGGCTTCAGAGAAGACCTCTATTATCGACTCAACGTGTTTCCGATGCAGATACCGCCCTTGAGGAAACGCGGCGATGATATCGTTTTGCTCGCCTCTGCCTTCGCCGCCAAGTTTGCCCAGAGGATGGGACGCAGTATCGAGCCGCTCTCGGAAGAATGCAAGCAACGGCTCAAGGCTTACTCCTGGCCGGGAAACGTGCGCGAGCTGCAAAACGTCATCGAGCGCGCGGTCATCACCTCCCGAAACGGCCGTCTCAATCTCGACCGCGCGCTCCCGGATGGCTGCAGCGCGATACCTGAACCTAGATTCGCCCGGCAAGAAGCGCAGGATATCGCAAATCGCATCCTGCAGATTCGCGAACTTCAACAACTGGAGCGCGAGAATGTCATGCGGGCCCTGGAATCGACAGCCTGGCGCGTCGCCGGCAAAGACGGGGCGGCGGAAATCCTCGGCATCAACCCTTCCACTCTGAACTCCCGCATCAAAGCCCTCGGCATCCAGCGTCCAAAATAACCCCATCTCATTCTTTCCCCTGAGTGTGAGACGTCGAGAAGTTTTTGAGCGCTGCAACTCGACTGACACGTCGTACAGTTTAACCTTTTCTCCAACGTGAGATCTCGCTTCGTTCATTTGTGAGATCTCGTAACTAGCGAGATCTCGCGGGTGCTGGCGCACACGTCCTGTTTATCTAACTTGTTGTTTTTCTTGTAAAACCCTCTCTTGCCGAGAGCTGGCACGCAAGCTGCTCTATCCTTTTTCATCACGCTAAGTCAAAAAGGAGAAGATCAAGATGCAACACAGTTACTCATACCAGTCAGCGCTGCACGCGTCAGAGCGGATTAACTGGAACATTGAGGACATTATCAGCGGCGACAAGAAACTCGATTTCACCAAGCCGTTCATGCCGGAGTCTTTGGCGCAGGTGAAGCAACTCTCCTTTTTGATCCCGGCAGAGCAGCAGACTCTCAATCAGATCCGCGGTCATGAATACCTCTCGATGTTCGGCCTGGTGGAAGAGTTCATTCTCCCTTACGTGGTGGATCATGCGCGGCCGCAACTCTCCGGCGACGACTATCGCGTGCGGGCGCTCCTCAAGTTCGCCGGCGAAGAGGCCAAGCATATCCATCTTTTCAAGCGCTTCCGTCAGGAGTTTGAACAAGACTTCGGCAGCAAGTGTGATTTCATCGGACCGGCGGAGGAGGTGAGCCGCTTTGTCCTTTCTCACAGCCCGTTGGGCGTCGGCATCGCGATCCTCCATATCGAATGGATGACCTTGCGGCACTACATCGAGGGCGTCCGGGATAACCAAAATCTCGATCCGCAGTTCAAGAGCCTGCTCAAGAATCACTGGCTGGAAGAGTCGCAGCACACCAAGCTCGACACCTTGATGGTGGAGGAAGTCGTGGCGCATTCCACCCCGGACGAGATCGATCAGGCCTTTAAGGAATATGGCGAAATCGGTGGATTTCTCGACAAAGGAATCAAGCAGCAGGCTGAATTCGACGTCGAGAGCTTTGTGCAAGCGACGGGAAGAAATCTCTCCAAGAGGCAGCGCGAAGAGATGACCGACGCGGTGTTGAAGGCAATGCGCTGGACCTATCTCGGCACCGGCATGACGCACCCAAACTTCCTGGCTACCGTCGAATCGATCAGCCCCGAAGCGAGAAGGCAGATCGAGCAAACGGCCCCAGCGTTCTGTTAGGCCAAAGGGTGAAACGGATCACGATCGTCGAGAGTCGGGAACGGTGAGACACCGCTGTTCCGGCAAGATCAGAAAGAACCAAGGATGAATATGGACGCTTTCATTTTCTTCGCGCTTCTACTCGTTTTATGGACACTCGTGAGAAAAAGTCCGGACCGGCAATTCAAGTAGCAATCTAATGAGGGAGGTCAATCAATGATGACAACGCAAACATCGAAGGCGAAAGAAGAGCTCAAAGCCGCTATCAAGGGAGACGTCCTAGTTTCCGATGACTCTGGTTACGAGGAAGCTCGCCAGATATGGAACGCCATGATCGATCGGCGGCCCGCGGTTATCGTGCAGTGCGCGCAGGCCGACGATATCCCACCGGCAATCAGGTTTGCGCGGGAAAACGGGCTTGAACTTTCCATTCGCGGCGCCGGACATAACATCGCCGGAAATGCCCTGTGCGACAACGGTGTCACGATCGATTTTTCGAGAATGAAGAACGTTCGCGTAGATGCCAGGAAGAGACGCGCCTATGTCGAGCCTGGAGCCACCCTCGCGAATTTGGATGAAGCAACCCAGGGGCACGGTCTGGCTACGCCGGTGGGGATCAATTCCACGACGGGCATTGCGGGTTTAACGCTGGGCGGCGGCTTCGGCTGGCTGACTCGCAAATACGGCATGACGATCGACAATCTCGTATCCGTCGACATCGTCACAGCCGAAGGTAAAAAAATACAAGCAAATCAAAACGACAACGTGGATCTTTTCTGGGCGATTCGCGGCGGCGGCGGAAATTTTGGCGTCATTACCCGGTTCGAATTCCAACTTTTCCCCGTGGGTCCCGAAATAGTCGGCGGTTTGATCGTTTTCCCGCTCAACCAGGCAAAGCAGATCCTTACCAAGTATCGTCAATTTGTAAATTCGGCGCCCGAGGAGCTCAATGTCTGGGTCGTGCTGCGCAAGGCTCCTCCATTGCCTTTTCTTCCGGAAAACGTACACGGCAAGGAAGTCGTCGTGCTGCCTATCTTTTACTCCGGCCCCGTCGCGGAAGCAGAGAAATTAATCGCTCCTCTGCGCGCTTTCGGCGAAGCTCACGGCGAGCACATCGGGGCTCAGCCCTACGTCGAGTGGCAGAAAGCGTTCGACCCTCTGCTGACGCCGGGCGCAAGAAACTACTGGAAGTCTCATAATTTCACGGAGCTTGCCGACGGAGCGCTGGATTCCATTATCGAGTTCGCCGGGAAGCTGCCGTCCCCGCAGTGCGAGATCTTCATAGGACTGATTGCCGGCGCGCCAAACCGGATTGCCGCTGACGCGATGGCCTATGGTCACAGAGACGCGAAGTTCGTTCTGAATGTTCATGGACGATGGGGCGAAGCGAAGGATGATCAGAAGTGTATTGCGTGGGCGCGGGAGTTTTTTAAAGCCAGTGCGCCTTACGCGTCGGCCGGCGCTTACGTGAACTTCATGACCGCGGAGGAGGGCGACCGGATCGCCGCAGCTTACGGATCCAACTATGATCGCCTGGTCGAGATCAAAAGACGCTATGATCCGGAAAACGTTTTTCATTTGAATCAGAACATCAAGCCTTGAAGCAGAAAATGACAGTGATGGTCAACCCCGAGGACGGCGGTCGAACCCCGTCTCCCGAAAACTCTTCGCCCTCAAGCGCGAAGCCATGCAGACGACAAAGTGAGCATGATGGTTTTCGCCTGGGGCTCCGGCGCGGATAAACCGAAGCTTATGAAAGGACACAAGACTATGATCAAACCAACAATCAAAACGGCAACGTCATTAAACGCGGATCAAGCCATCGGCACCGTGGTGCTGGCGTTTAGCGCGGACCCGGCCGCCCGTTGGTTGTATCCCGATTCACATCAGTACCTAATGAATTTCCCGGGCTTCGTCCAAGCATTCGCGGGGAAGGCGTTTGAGCACAATAGCGCCTACTGCGTTGATGCTGGCGGCTTGGGTGCGGCGCTTTGGCTCCCGCCAGGCGTCCACGCTAATGAAAACACGCTGATCGCATTGCTTCAACGCACGGTGGCAAAAGAGAAACAGCGGGATGTCTTTGCGACACTCGAGCAGATGGATAGCTATCATCCGTCCGAGTCTCATTGGTATTTACCGATGATCGGGGTGGACCCGGCCCACCAGGCCCAAGGTTACGGGTCCGCGTTGCTGCAGCATACGCTGCTCGCCTGCGATCGTGACCACAAGCTTGCGTATCTCGAATCCTCGAGCCCCAAGAATATTCCGCTTTACGAGCGGCACGGGTTCGAGTTGCTCGGCACTATTCAGGTTGGCAAGTCGCCACCCATCTTTCCGATGCTACGCAAGCCGCGGCGAATCGTACTTGCTGAGGGCAATGACCACTCATCACGGCGCGCTACGGGATCGGCGCCCGGTTCGATAACGGTATTGGAAGGGTGACCAAACGACGGCCGCAAGATTGGAACAAAAACACCGAAGAAAATAAGGAGGCCTCAACGTGTCTGTGACAGCAATAAAGCAAGGTAATGTAGTGAACGGCATCGATATCGACGCTCTTAAAGACATCGTTGAAGGGCAGCTTGTTGTGGAGGCGTAGAAGATAGTCATGGCGAGGACATGTCCGGCGGGCTTCAATGTCGATAAGTTGCGAGAACTGGTTCGCGCGGAGTACGAT
>JBOHVR010000331.1:0-2483 GCA_050735755.1 Binatia bacterium | reverse complement strand
TTGGAGCCGTACCCGCGTTGGCAACGAGAAAGTCAATCGGAGTTTTCTTCCCCGCGGTGATGGCCGTATTAAGCGTGCCGCTGGCTGTGCCGACCTTCAGGTCATAGATACCCTTCAGAGTAACCTTCAGGTTTGTCGATGCCTCAAAAGCTCCCGCGCGCGCTCGAACGGTGATTGGATAGTCCCCGACTTTTTCCTGAATCGGAGAGTCGATTTCCACGCTCAAGGTTTCGGTGGCATTCTCTTTGAGGGCGATCGAGGATATGAGCGTGTCGCCGAACTGAGGTTTGAAGCGTACCGACCAGCCGGTGGGAGCCTGACCAGTTAGTGAAGCGGTCAATGGCTTGTTGGTTTCATTTTTGAGGTCGACCGTAAACTTCAGGGTTTGGCCCGTTGGGGTAGTCAAGACCGGATATTGACTCGAGAGTTTCAGTCCTCCCGTCTCGACCTTCTTCGAGGTCACGCGAAACTTGATGGTTTCGGTTTGGCTGGTTTTTCCGGCCTCATCTTGCGCCAGAACCTTTAACTCATATTCGCCGGCTTTCGTCTTGTCCGGCACCTTGGCTTTGAACTCGATCGTGGTTGACTTCTCGCCTTGGACCATCACCGAGCGGACCGGATAGCTCGGATACCGCGAGTTGAATCCAACCTCCCATCCTTTCGGGACGCCATCGAGAGTGAGACCTACCTGCACCGGATTCTTGGTGCGATTCACGACCTCGGTGTCCATCGTCACTTCCTGTCCCTGGCCGACAGTAAGGTCCTGAAAGGGTAGAATAAGATTGAAAGATTCCTTGGGCTCCGTAGTCTCCTTTTTTTCTGCGGTTTCAGCACCCCATGCGGGAGAAAAAATATTCCCAAGGCTTAAAACGATGGCCAAAAAGAAAACCCCTACCGCCCTCGCGGGGAGCCAACGTGAAGATCTCATGCCCCAAGCCCCTCCTGTGAAGTTTGCTGGCAATTAATTATCATAATCGCCTCAGGCGTCAACCCCTGAGTTCAAACTCCCCTCAGTTCAAACTTTTCCGTTCTGCCGTAACGCCTCATAAACCACAATGGATACGGCGTTTGCAAGGTTAAGACTGCGGACGGCGTGGCCCATCATCGGGATGCAGTAGACGCGGTCCTGATTTGCTTCCAGAACGGCCTGGGGAAGGCCGCGCGTTTCGGGGCCAAAAACGAGATAAGCGTTGGGATCCAAGCGGGCCTGAGTGTAGGAGGCGCTCCCGCGCTTGGAAAAAAAGAAGAGCCGCTCGGATCCGCGATGCGCTACGAAGCTGTCCCAGGAATCGTGCAAACGAATGTCGACGTATTTCCAATAGTCCAGGCCGGCGCGCTTGAGACGGCGATCTTCGATGGTAAAGCCTAATGGGGCAATGAGATGGAGAGTTGTATGGGTCGCTGCGCACAGGCGCGCAATGCTCCCGGTATTTTGCGGAATTTCGGGCTCGAGCAGGACAACGTGCATCAGGCTCAGGAAGGGCTGTCGAGGATTAGAGTTACCGGTCCGTCGTTGATCAGTTTGACGTGCATGGCGGAACGAAATCTTCCCGCCTTTACGTCGACCCCGATGGAACCCATTTTATGAACGAAGTACTCGTAGAGTTTCTCCGCGTAGGCTGGCGGCGAAGCCCGACTGAATGACGGGCGGCGTCCCTGGCGGCAATCGCCGTAGAGGGTAAACTCGGAAACTACCAGCGCTTCGCCCCCAATCTCGGTTAGCGACCAATTCATCTTTCCAGCCTTATCCGCGAAGATCCGCAAGCGCGTGACTTTATCGACGAGATAATCGGCGTCTTTTTCTTCATCGCCTGCGGCAATGCCGAGGAAGACACAAACTCCAGCCTTGATCGCAGCGATGACTTCTCCATCAACGGAGACGCTGGCTTGCGCTACCCTCTGAACCACCAGGCGCATGGATCTCTTCTAGAGCGAAACCGGAGCGGACTCAAGGACGGATGTTTCATCGCCTGTCGAGATTTGTCTCCGCCGGGTTTTCTGTTAGATTGGTCAGTTAGTTATTCATGTATCCGGTTCTCTTCAAGATAGGTCCTCTGACCATTTATAGCTTCGGTGCTTTGATGGCTATCGCGGCTCTCACCGCGGGTTGGATCGTGCAGTTGGAATTGAAACGATACCGTTATCACCCCGATCTCGCTTCCTCCATGGTGATTGCGGCGGCCGTCGGCGGCCTTCTTGGCGCGAGGCTTCTCTTTATCTTGGAAGACTGGGGCAGTTTCATGCGCGCGCCGATGAATTTCATTTTTACCGGCGCCGGGTTCACCTGGTATGGCGGGCTGATCGGCGGTGTCATTGGCGTGACTTGGGTAGTGCGGCGCCACAAGATCCCGTGGCTGGTCGCTGCCGACGTTGCCGCGCCCGCCCTCGCATTAGCGTACGGCGTCGGCCGGCTCGGCTGTCATGTTGCGGGCGACGGGGATTGGGGAAGCGTGACAACGGTTCCCTGGGGCGTGGCGTATACC